>CAZMMM010000124.1:0-2938 GCA_964567385.1 uncultured Comamonas sp. | reverse complement strand
ATACCCAACTCACGCGCAAGCACCGCACGGTCAATGTGCAGGCCTTGTTGCTGGGCCATATCGCTCATATTCAGCACCAGCACCGTGGGCAGGCCCAGGGCGCGAGCCTCTAGCACCAGGCGCAAATTCAGGCGCAGATGGGTGGCATCGGTCACGCACACCAGCAACTGCGGGGCTGGCTCACCAGGGCGGCGGCCTGTCACGATGTCGCGGGTCACGGCTTCATCCAGGCTTTGCGCGTGCAGGCTGTAAGCGCCTGGCAAATCCAGTACGCGCACCTGCCGACCGCTGGCTGTGGTGAACTGGCCTTCTTTGCGCTCAACCGTTACGCCGGCGTAGTTGGCTACTTTCTGGCGCGTGCCCGTCAGGATGTTGAACAGCGCGGTTTTGCCGCAATTGGGGTTGCCTAGCAAGGCAATGCGCAAGGGCTGGGTGGCTGGGGTGCTCATGCGCCTGCCTTTCCGGCATGGCTATCGACCAGCACCAGCGCGGCCTCATAGCGGCGCAAGGCAAATGTGGCCTGCCCTACGCGCACCGCCAACGGGTCTGCTGCCGGAAAGCCACGCGCCAGCACACGCACAGACTCGCCGGGCAAAAAGCCAATCTCCATTAAGCGCAAAACTCTGGCTTGCGCCCGCACGTCTGTGCCAGCTTGTAGTTCTAGCACCGTGGCGCTTTGCCCTTTGGGGAGCATGTCTAAGCGCAAAGGGCGCGGGGGGGCAGCGTTGTTGCTTATGTGTTGCATGGTAGGCAGATTCTTTCAAGCGATGTTCGATGGGTTTGGATCGCCCTATCGAAATGAGAAAGATTCTCATTTTACGCTTGATTGCCTGCTTAAGGAACGAAGCGAAACCTGCCGCCCCCCGCTCAGGTGTGTTCCACCGCCTGAAAACCACCGCTACGGCAAGTCAGCACCAGGGTATCACGCACTCCGGGCTGGCTGGCATCTTCGGGCTGGATAGGGGTGGTTTCATGCACCATGCGGGCATCGTCCAGCAGTAGGAGCGACCAAGGCTGCTCCAGCGTGAAGCGCAGCCCCCAGGGCGCACGCGCTTCAAAAATGCGGCTTTCCCCGCCTTTGATGCCGCTGCGCCCCACCAAAAATACCGCCACCAAATCCACCCCATCGCGGTGAGCGCCCTCGGGCGTGGGACGACCTATGCCGCTGGCGGTGTCAATGCGAAACTGGTGGGCTTCCACAAAACAGGGCGCTTGCCGCTCTCCCGCCTGGAACAAGTCTTGTGACAGCCCAGCCACTCGCGCTACAAGCGCCTGCCAGGTGGCTGATGCGGTGGTGGCTTGCAGCATGGGCGCAAACCAGCGCTGCATACCGCCATGCAGGGCGTTGTAATCCACCGGCTGCCAGTGCGCCCGATGCGCTTGCAGCGCCACTTGCCCGCCTTGCACCACCATGCTGGCGTGGCGGCGAAAGCGGTAGCGCCCGCCATCGCGCAAAAAATCATCAGGGGGGAGATGCTGCCAATCTGCGGCTAGAGCCTCTAGCGCCTCCAGGCTGCAACCCAGCCAAGCGGCGGTATCCGAAGGCGCGAGCACCGCATAGCCTTGCTGCTGCAACTGCTGAAGCAATTGCGCCGGTGCGGTGAATGGGGGTGGGAATAGTGCGTATGCCATAGGGGCGCAAGCTTACTCCTGCCCACTCCTGCGCCAAGGCTGGCGTAACAAATTTATGTAGGCCACCCTTTATTTTTCTGCCTACAACCCTTCATAGAATGCGCGTTTAGGCGCAGTTTTCACGGTATAGGCGGTGGGCAGCTTACAGTTAGCGCTGTTTTGCGGGTTCACCCCTCTTGCCCTTTGCAAGCATTTCTGTCTTGTACTCCTATAAAAAATACGCCATGACTTCTGCTTCTACCTCCTCCTCGGCAGCGCTGGATGCTGCCAACAGCACGCTGGATAAACAAGATGAGGCACTCGCCCAAGCCTTGCAGCGCCCCTACCAGCACGGTTTTGTTACCGATATTGAATCCGTCAGCCTGCCGCCCGGCCTGGATGAGGGCACTATCCGCTCCATCTCGCGCATCAAGAAAGAGCCTGAGTTTTTGCTCAACTGGCGCTTGGCCGCCCTCAAGCGCTGGCAAGCCATGGAGCTGCCCGAATGGGCGCGTCTGGATATTGCCCCTATTGATTTGCAGGCGCTGTCTTACTACTCCGCGCCCAAGTCCATGAAAGACCGCCCCAAAAGCCTGGATGAGGTCGATCCCAAGCTGCTGGAAACCTACGAAAAGCTGGGTGTGCCCCTGCACGAACGCGCCGCCCTGGCGGGCGTGGCGGTGGATGCGGTGTTTGACTCGGTGTCGGTAGGCACTACCTTCCGCCAGCAACTGGCTGATGTGGGTGTGATTTTTTGCTCCTTCTCCCACGCTGTGCAAGAGCACCCTGAGCTGATTGAGCAATACCTGGGCACTGTCGTGCCGCAAAGCGATAACTACTACGCCGCGCTGAACTCGGCAGTGTTCTCTGACGGTTCGTTTGTCTATATCCCCAAAGGCGTCAAGTGCCCGATGGAGCTGTCTTCCTACTTCCGCATCAACGCCCAGAACACCGGGCAATTTGAACGCACCCTCATCATTGCCGAGGAAGGCAGCGAGGTCAGCTACCTGGAAGGCTGTACCGCCCCTCAGCGCGACGAAAACCAGCTACACGCCGCCGTGGTAGAGCTGTACGCCCACGACGATGCCTATATCAAATACTCCACCGTACAAAACTGGTACCCCGGTGATGAAAACGGCAAGGGTGGCATCTACAACTTCGTGACCAAGCGCGGCCTGGCCGCTGGCAAACGCTCGCGCATTGCCTGGACGCAGATTGAAACTGGCTCCGCCATCACCTGGAAATACCCCTCCTGCGTGTTGCGTGGCGATGACTCCAGCGGCGAGTTTTACTCGATTGCCGTCTCCAACCACCGCCAGCAGGCCGA
>CAZMMM010000123.1:0-6156 GCA_964567385.1 uncultured Comamonas sp. | reverse complement strand
GCCCCAGCCCTGGGCTGACGCAAACCACGCAAGCCTCGGTCTCTTTTGCGCCTTTGCAATCGCTGTTTGGCATCGTCACGCCCAGCGGTTTGCACTTTGAACGCCACCACCAAGGCTGGTGGGATATCGACCCCTCCAAACACCGCTTCATGATTAATGGCATGGTCAAGACCCCAATGGTCTTCACCATGGATGAGCTGATGCGCCTGCCCTCGGTATCGCGCTTTCACTTTATTGAATGCGGTGCCAATACGGCGGTGGACTGGGGCAACGTTGCCGTGCCCACCGTGCAATACACCCACGGAATGTTGTCGTGCAGCGAATTTACCGGTGTACCCCTGATTGCCCTGCTGGAGCTGGCAGGCGTGGACTTGAAAAAGGCCAAATTTGTGCTGGCAGAGGGCGCGGACGGCTCCTCCATGACGCGCACCATCCCCATGGACTTGATTACCTCTGGCGAGGTTATCGTTGCCTATGGCATGAATGGCGAAATGCTGCGTCCCGAAAACGGCTACCCCCTGCGCCTGGTGGTTCCGGGCGTGCAAGGCGTGAGCTGGGTGAAGTATCTGCGTCGCATCAAAGTAGGCGACAAACCCTGGGGTGCCAAAGATGAGGCGATTCACTACATCGACCTCATGCCCGATGGCACGCACCGCCAGTACAGCAACTTGCAGGAATGCAAAAGCGTGGTAACCACCCCCTCCGGCGGTCAGGTGCTGCTGGATAAAGGCTTTTACAACATCACTGGCTTGGCTTGGTCTGGCCTGGGCAAAATCAAGCGCGTGGATGTGTCTGTAGATGGTGGCCGTAATTGGCGGCAGGCGCGTTTGGAAAGCCCCGTACTTTCTAAATGCCTAACGCGCTTCAATATCGACTGGGTATGGGATGGCAAGCCTGCCATTATCCAAAGCCGCGCACAAGATGAAACTGGCTACGTACAGCCCACTTACCAGCAGTTGCGCGCAGTGCGTGGCACACGTTCCATTTACCACAACAACGCCATTCAATCGTGGTTGGTACAAGAAGACGGCGAGGTGAAAAATGTCCAGTTGGGTTAATAAAGCATCAAAAGCTGTTTTGGCAGCCGCTATGGGCGGTATGCTGGCCTTCTCTAGTACTGCATTGGCACAAAAAGCCCAGCCACAAAAGGCCGCAGCTAAAGAAGCCGTCAGCTTTCCAGGTATTGGTCGCCCTGCCACTGATTTGGAAGTGGCTAAGTGGAATATCGACGTTCGCCCCGATTTTGAGGGGCTACCTCCTGGCTCTGGCTCGGCAGAAAAAGGCATGGATGTATGGGAAACCAAATGTGCCCACTGCCACGGTATTTTTGGCGAATCCAATGAGTTTTTTACCCCATTGATTGGCGGTACCACCAAGGAAGATATTGAAAAAGGCCGCGTTGCCAATTTGCAGCGTACCGATTACCCTGGCCGTACGGCGATTATGAAAGTGCCCACCGTATCTACGCTGTGGGATTACATCAATCGTGCCATGCCCTGGACAGAGCCTAAGTCCCTGACTACCGAAGAGGTTTATTCGGTTTTGGCCTATCTGCTGAGCATGGCCGATATCGTGCCTGATGACTTTGTGCTGTCCGACAAGAATATTGCCGAGGTGCAGGAGCGTATGCCTAACCGCAATGGCATGAGCACGGCGCACGCCATGTGGCCGGGCAAGGAGTTTGGCGGTACCAAGGCTGATGTGGCCAATACCCTGTGCATGAAGGACTGCTCGCCCACGGGCATGGCCGTATCTTCCACCTTGCCTGACCATGCCTTGAATGCCCACGGCAACCTGGAAGAACAAAACCGCTTAGTCGGCCCACAGCGTGGCTTGAATACAGCCCCAGAGGGTGAGAAAAAGCCCGAAGCCAGCAAGGAAGAAGCCAAGCCCGCAGCCGGTGCTCTGGCTGATGATGCCGCCATCACTGGCATGCTGTCCAAATACGCCTGTACAGCCTGCCACTCTGTGGACAAAAAGCTGGTTGGCCCTGCTTACAAGGATGTAGCCCAAAAGTACCAAGGACAGGCTGAATACCTGGCCGGTAAGATCAAGTCAGGTGGAACTGGTGTGTGGGGGCCTATCCCTATGCCCGCACAAACCCTGCCTGATGCAGATGCCCAGCAAATTGCCAACTGGCTGGCTGGTGTTCAGTGAGTTTAGACCTTAGGGTTTTTCACTTTTTTATTTTCTATCGACGATTACCCAAAAGGAGAGTGCATATGCAAACACGTCGCCAAGTCATTCAAAGCAGCGCAGTGCTGGCGGGCTTGCTGGCCAGTGCTGGCTTCCCCCAGTTTGCCCACGCAGCGTTTAACCAAGCCGCTTTTGAGGCTAAATCTATTGAAGATGCCATCAAAGCGGCTGGCGGTAGTGCCATGGCTGAAAGTGCCGATGTGACTATCACCGGCCCCGATATTGCTGAAAACGGTGCGGTTGTGCCCCTGGGCGCTTCCACCTCTTTGGCAGACGTAACCCAGCTGCTGATTCTGGTTGAGAAAAACCCCAACGCCCTGATTGCCCTGTTCCACGTGAATGATGCTGTGGAAGCCAGCTTCCAGACCCGCGCCAAAATGGGCCAGTCTTCTGACGTTTACGCTGTGGCCATCACCAAAGACGGCAAAGCGCTGTGGGCGAAGAAAGAAGTCAAGGTTACCCTGGGTGGTTGCGGCGGCTAATTAACAGCCCCTGTCCGATTCTTAGTTTTTAGACCTTATTGATTTCAGGAGAAGATTCATGGCAGATCCCATGCGTATCCGTGCCCAAGCAGCGGGCGACAAAATTACCGTTCGTGTTCTGATGAGCCACGAGATGGAGTCCGGCCAGCGTAAAGATGGCGACGGCAACCTGGTTCCCGCTTGGTTCATTCAGGAAGTAACCGCCAGCTTGAACGGCACCCAGGTGTTCTCGGCTGAGTGGGGCCCCGCTGTCTCCAAGAACCCGTTCTTGCAGTTCACCATCAAGGGTGGCAAAGCCGGTGACAAAATCACCGTGAACTGGAAAGACAACAAGGGTGATACCCGCACCGACGAGGCAACCGTCTCGTAATCCCCCCTAATTGCCACACTGTGGGTTGCATAACCAGTGTGGCAATTGCACTTTATGCCTATGAAAGTGCAATACTAAAATCAAGAGGAGCACGAATGAAGCACAGCAAAAAACTATTGGCTGTTTGCAGCGCCGTCTTTTTGACGATGCCAGCAATGGCCCAGAAAAGTGCCACTGAAAGCATTGACGAATACCGCGAGATGCTGGCAGATGGAAATCCAGCAGATTTATTTGAAATGAAGGGCGAAGAGCTTTGGAAAAAGCCACGCGGCCCTAAAAATGCCAGCTTAGAGCAGTGTGATTTAGGTAAAGGCCCGGGTGTTTTCAAAGGCGCTTTTGTAGAGCTTCCGCGTTATTTTTCTGATACAGATAAAGTCCAGGACTTGGAGTCGCGCCTTTTAACCTGTATGGAAACCCTGCAGGGCATTGATGCTGCCGAAACCGCCAAAACCCCCTTTGGCAAAGGCGAAATGGCCAATGTGACTGCCTTGGCAACCTGGATTTCTGCTGAATCGCAGGGCATGGCTTTCAACCTGTCTCAGGAACACCCAAAAGAAAAAGCCTTCTACGAAGTAGGCAAGCGCCTGTTTTTCCAACGCGGTGGCCCGCATGACTTTGCCTGCTCTTCCTGCCACGGCGAGGAGGGCAAGCGCATTCGCTTGCAGGATTTGCCCATCCTCTCCACCAACCCGGGTGATGGCGTAGGCTTTGCCGCCTGGCCGGCTTACCGTGTCTCCAACGGCCAGATGTGGGGTATGCAGCAGCGCCTGAATGACTGCTATCGCCAGCAACGCTTTCCCTATCCTGGCTTTGCCAGCGATGCCACGGTTGCTTTAGCCACCTACTTGGGCGTAAATGCCAAGGGTGCAAAATCCACCGCCCCCATGATTAAGCGCTAAGAGGGAGACAAAGATGAATGTAAAGAAAATCTCTGTTTGGACGCTGGCCGCCGGTGCTGCCGTAGTCCTGACTTCGGTTGGTTGCACCCAGACGGGTGGTGCTAATCAGGCTGGAGTGGATTACGATGCCTTGACCGCCGAGGTGGTGAAAAACTCTTTTCGCGACCATAAAGGCGTTTTAGTCACGCGCATTACTGAGGCGGATGAAACCGTCAAACTGTGTAGCGCTGCGGATGTAGCTGGTAAACCTTTGGACGAGGCAACTGCCAAGCGCATTGAGGCTGAAAACTTCAAGGCGATTAAGTGGCCTTCCGACGGCAAGTTTCTAGGTGACTGGAAAGAGGGCGAGAAAATCGCCCAAAGTGGCCGTGGCATGACTTGGAGCGATGGCCCCAAAACTGTCAATGGCGGCAACTGCTACAACTGCCACCAGATTGATCCCAAGGAAATTTCCTTTGGCACGATTGGCCCCAGCCTGTACCAATATGGCAAGCTGCGCGGTGTGACCGATCCCAACAGCCCCGAGGCACGTGCCATGGTGGAATACACCTGGGGGCGCGTATGGAACTCCAAAGCCTACGATGCCTGCTCCAATATGCCACGCGCTGGGCATATGGGCATTTTGAATGAAGAGCAGGTGCGCCATATTGTGGCTTTGCTGCTTGACCCCGAATCGCCCGTTAACAAGTAATTAACGCTGCGGAATCAAACCCGACTTTGTCGGGTTTTTTTCCATGGACTATCCATTTTTATAGAAGAAATACACCATGAATCTATCGAAACGCGAATTCATGCAGGTGCTGGGTGCTGGCACGATGGCTGGTTTGGGCTTGGGGCGCTTTGCCCACGCCTCCACCGCTACGGCGGAAGAGGGGCTGTACAACATCCCCAGCTTTGGCCAAGTGTCGTTTTTGCACATGACGGACTGCCACGCGCAGCTCAACCCCATTTACTTCCGCGAGCCCAGTATCAACCTGGGTCTGGGCAGCATGAAGGGCAATCTGCCCCACTTGGTGGGCGAGCATTTGCTCAAGTTTGCCAACATCAAAGCGGGCAGCGCCGAGGCCCACGCCCTGACCTATCTGGACTACGAAGCCGCCGCCCAGCGCTACGGCAAGGTCGGCGGTTTTGCCCACTTGGCAACCCTGGTCAAGCGCCTCAAGGCCAGCCGCCCTGGTGCTTTGCTGCTTGATGGTGGTGATACCTGGCAAGGCTCGGGCACTTGCCTGTGGACGGATGGCCAAGACATGGTCGATGCCTGCAAGCTGCTGGGCGTGGATGTGATGACCGGCCACTGGGAGTTCACCCTGGGTATGGAGCGTGTGCAGGAAATCATTGAAAAAGATTTTGCAGGCAAGGTGGATTTCGTTGCGCAAAACGTCAAGACCAATGACTTTGGCGACCCAGTCTTCAAGCCCTATGTGATTCGTGAAATCAATGGTGTGCCCTGCGCCATCATTGGCCAAGCCTTCCCCTACACCCCGATTGCCAACCCGCGCTACATGGTGGCGGATTGGGAGTTCGGCATTCAAGACGACAACATGCAGAAGATGGTGGACGAAGCCCGGGGCAAAGGCGCTCAGGTGGTGGTCGTTATCAGCCACAACGGCATGGACGTGGACTTGAAGATGGCCAGCCGCGTGACCGGCATTGATGCCATCATGGGCGGTCACACTCACGACGGGATGCCTGTGGCAACTTTGGTCGAGAACAAGAGCGGTAAAACCATTGTTACCAACGCTGGCTCCAACGGTAAGTTCCTGGGCGTGCTGGACTTTGAAGTCAAAGAAGGCAAGGTTGCAGACTTCCGCTACAAGCTGCTGCCCGTGTTTGCCAACATGCTCACGCCCGATAAGGAAATGTCTGAGCTGATTACCCGCATTCGCGCCCCCTACGAAAGCAAGCTGTCTGAAGTGCTGGGCGTGAGCGAAGGCTTGCTCTACCGCCGTGGCAACTTCAACGGCACGGGTGACCAGCTTATCGTTGATGCCCTGATGGACGTGCAAGATGCACAAATTGCCTTCTCGCCCGGCTTCCGCTGGGGTACGACTTTGCTGCCCGGCCAGCAAATTACCCGCGAATGGCTGCTGGACATGACGGCCACTACCTATTCCTACGCCACCGTCACCGACATGACGGGCGAGATGATTAAGACCGTGCTGGAAGACGTGTGCGACAACCTGTTCAACCCCGACCCCTACTACCAGCA
>CAZMMM010000122.1:3162-6270 GCA_964567385.1 uncultured Comamonas sp. | reverse complement strand
GCTTTCTGCCACTTTGAGCTGAACGGCTTCGTGGCCACCGGGCTTTTCGATGGCTGAAGCCACGCGCTCCAGGGCTTGGGCGGTGGCACTGGCGACGGTGACGATAGCGGTGGCTTCACCCTGGGCTTTGTTGATGGCGGCCTGTTTTTCACCTTCGGAGCGGGCGATAAAGGCTTCGCGCTCGCCAGTAGCGATGTTGATTTGTTCTTGGCGGCGGCCTTCTGAGGCGGCAATCAGGGCGCGCTTTTCACGCTCGGCGGTGATTTGGGCCTGCATTGCACGCAAAATTTCAGCGGGTGGGGTGAGGTCTTTGATTTCATAGCGCAGCACTTTCACGCCCCAGTTCAGCGCCGCCTCGTCAATGGCATTAACCACCTGGGCGTTAATCATGTCGCGCTCTTCAAAAGTTTTATCAAGCTCTAGCTTGCCAATCACGCTGCGCAGCGAGGTTTGCGCCAATTGCGTTACCGCCATGATGTAGTTGGACGAGCCATAGCTGGCGCGCATGGCATCTGTGACCTGGAAGTACAAAATGCCGTCCACTTGCAGCTGGGTGTTGTCGCGGGTGATGCAAACCTGGCTGGGCACGTCCAGGGGGATTTCTTTGAGGCTGTGCTTGTAAGCAACGCGATCGACAAAGGGGATGATGAAGTTTAGCCCTGGGGTGAGGGTGCCGGCGTATTTGCCTAGGCGCTCGCGAATCCAGGCATGCTGCTGAGGAACGACTTTGACGGCTTGGGTCACAAACACGGCTGCGACAACGAGTAAAACAATAGCAACTTCCATAAGGGTTGGTCTTTCGAAAAAAGAGGGAGAAACAAATGTGGTGCGAGAAGTAGGGGGGTTAAACCGCTTCAACTAACAGGCGGTTGCCTTGCACTGCGCTGATGCGGTAGTGGCCTGCGGGTGGCAGGCCCTGGCTGTCAGGCGTGGCCAGAGCCACTGTCCATAGGCTGCCACGGTAGGGAATGCGGGCGGTGCCGTCGGCCTGCCATTCTGGCACATGGATATGTGCGCCAATGTCCAGTTGCAGCTCAGGATTGGCGGCAGCAGGCAGAGATGATTGACGGGCTTGGCGAATACCCCGCCCAATGGCAATGCTGGCAAAGCCCACAATGGCAGCGCAACTGATTTGCCAGGGCCAGTCCAGCCCAAGATGGGCGGCAATAGCACCAGCGGCCAAGGCGCTGGCAAGCATCAGTAAGTAGATAGTGCCCGTGAGCAGCTCCAGGGCTATTAAAAGGCCGGCGGCAATCCACCAAAGAGTACTGGCATGCATGTTGTTGTCTTTCTTGAGGTTGGAGGGCAAGGATAGTCCGTAAAGATACTGGCTGCGGCTGCCTGATTCCGCGTTGGGGCTGAATATTACTTACACTGCGCGGTTATTCCATTTTTATGGCCTGTTGATGGCCTGGTTTAGAAGGGGGTGCGCCCATGAAGTTTCGCTTTCCCATCGTCATCATTGACGAGGATTACCGCTCGGACAACACATCGGGCTTGGGCATTCGCGCCCTGGCCGAGGCGATTGAGGCCGAGGGTTTCGAGGTGCTGGGCGTAACCAGCTATGGCGATTTGAGCCAGTTTGCCCAGCAGCAAAGCCGCGCCAGTGCCTTTATTTTGTCGATTGACGATGAAGAATTTGGCACTGAAGGCAGTGATGAGGAAAGCGCCGCTGTCATCCACAGTCTGCGTAGCTTTATCGGTCAGGTGCGCCGCAAGAATGAAGATGTGCCCATCTACCTGTACGGCGAAACCAAAACCAGCCGCCACCTGCCCAACGACATCCTGCGCGAGCTGCACGGCTTCATCCACATGTTCGAGGACACGCCAGAGTTCGTCTCGCGCCACATCATCCGCGAGGCCAAGGCGTATCTGGAGGGCGTGCAGCCGCCGTTCTTCAAGGCGCTGCTGGACTATGCCGAAGATGGTTCGTATTCGTGGCACTGCCCCGGCCATTCGGGTGGAGTGGCATTTCTGAAAAGCCCCGTCGGCCAGATGTACCACCAGTTCTATGGAGAGAACATGCTACGCGCCGACGTGTGCAATGCGGTGGAGGAGCTAGGCCAGTTGCTAGACCACAACGGCGCGATTGGCGAGTCTGAGCGCAATGCGGCGCGGATTTTCAATGCCGACCATTGTTACTTCGTCACCAACGGCACCAGCACCAGCAACAAAATTGTTTGGCACCACACGGTTGCGCCGGGCGATGTGGTGGTGGTCGATAGGAACTGCCACAAATCTATTTTGCATAGCATCATCATGACGGGGGCGATACCGGTTTTTCTCAAGCCCACGCGCAATTACTTTGGCATCATCGGCCCCATCCCCCAGTCCGAATTTGAGCCAGAAACCATTCAGGCCAAGATTGCCGCCCATCCGCTGCTCCAAGGCGTGGATGCCAAAGCCGTCAAGCCGCGCATTCTGACGCTGACGCAATCGACCTACGACGGCGTGCTCTACAACACGGAAACCATCAAAAATCTGCTCGATGGCTATGTAGATAATCTGCACTTTGACGAGGCGTGGATTCCCCACGCAGCTTTTCACCCGTTTTACGGCACCTACCACGCTATGGGCAAAAAGCGTGCGCGGCCTGAGCATTCGGTGGTCTATGCCACGCAGTCGATTCACAAGCTGCTGGCCGGTATCAGCCAGGCCTCGCATGTACTGGTGCAAGACAGCCAGACGGAAAAGCTCGACCACCACCTGTTCAACGAAGCGTATTTGATGCACACCTCCACCAGCCCGCAATACAGCATCATTGCCAGTTGCGACGTGGCCGCTGCCATGATGGAGCCGCCTGGCGGCACGGCCTTGGTGGAAGAAAGTATTCTGGAAGCGCTGGATTTTCGCCGCGCCATGCGCAAAGTCGAAGACGAATTTGGCGACGACGATTGGTGGTTTGAAGTCTGGGGGCCGCAAGAGCTGGCCGAAGAAGGCGTGGGCCGCGCCCATAGCTGGGTGATTCGTGGTCAGGACGCAGCGCCCAAACGCGCCGCCCGCAAGCACCGCGAAGATGGCAAAGACATCGACAATTGGCACGGTTTTGGCGATTTGGCCGATGGCTTCAACATGCTTGACCCCATTAAAACCACCATCGTTACCCCA
>CAZMMM010000122.1:0-3152 GCA_964567385.1 uncultured Comamonas sp. | reverse complement strand
GGACTTGAATGGCGATTTTGCCGAGACGGGCATTCCCGCCTCTATCGTCTCTAAATACCTGACCGAGCATGGCGTGGTGGTGGAAAAAACCGGGCTGTACAGCTTCTTCATCATGTTCACGATTGGCATTACCAAGGGGCGCTGGAACACGCTGCTAGCCGCCATGCAGCAGTTCAAGGACGACTACGACCGCAACCAGCCGCTGGCGCGTATCCTGCCCGAGTTCGTACAGAAATACCGCCGCTATGAGCGCATGGGCCTGAAAGACCTATGCCAGCATGTGCATGAGATGTACGCCAAGTACGACATTGCCCGCCTGACCACCGAGATGTACCTGGACGACCTGACCCCGGCCATGAAGCCCGCCGATGCCTACGCCCACATTGCCCAGCGCAAGACGGAGCGCGTGGAAATCGACCAGCTGGCCGGGCGCATCACTGTGGGGCTGATTACGCCGTACCCACCGGGCATTCCGCTCTTGATTCCGGGCGAAGTATTCAGTCAGAAAATCGTCGATTATCTGCTGTTCGCCCGAGAATTTTCCAAGCTGTGCCCCGGTTTTGAAACCGATATCCACGGCCTGGTCGAGGTTGAAGATGAGCATGGCGAGATGCGCTTTTACGCCGACTGCGTGATAGAGGCCCAAGCCGGAGCCGTCCAGAGCACCGGCACAAAGACGGACAAAGCCAAAGCAAGCCAGCCAAAGAAAAAAGCTTGAGCCTATAAATAGACTTTGATACAGCGCTGCTGTTCAGGTAGATAAAAAAGGGGCTGAGCCTATGACTAGGCGCAGCCCCTTTTTGTTGGAAGCGTGGTGTGCTTACGCGTAGAGATTCAAGCGCGTGCCCAAGTTGCCGTATTGGGCTAGCTGGGGTTGTTGCGTAGCTGCTTCAGCGGCACTGGGCGTACGGGCGGCTGCTTGGGCTTGTGCAGCATGGCGCTGGGTGGGGTGGTCACGCAGTTCTTGCAGGGTCAGGCTATCAATGGTGCGCTGCTGTGACCAAGCGTAGGACGCATCACGCAGCGCCCGGGAATAACGGACATCAATCATGGTCGGCTCCAAATTGGTTTTACGGCTTTGGGGCAGACTCTAAAGCAAGTGCTGGAAGTGCAGCTGCTTGAAAAATAAGGTATTTACGCCTTTTTTGGGCGCTTTGGCCAGTGTTTAAAAGTGCCTACCAGTGCTCTAACCAGGCAATACGCCCCTGGCTGCCCTCATTGATTCGTGTCTGCAAGGCCGGGGCCTGGCCTTCAGGGAGTTGCCACTGCATGCGCACTTGTGCCAAGTGCTCTACAGCGCCAAGCTGCGCGCCAGCTTGCTGCAATTGGCGGCGCAGCCAGCCCTCCAGGTCATAGGGCAGGGTGCATTGAAGGGTAAGCAGGTGCTGCAAGGGGATTTTTTCAGCTTGCAACAAGGCTTGTGCCACGCAATCGGTGTAGGCGCGTACCAAGCCGCCAGCGCCCAGTTTGACGCCGCCAAAGTAGCGCACCACGGTGGCCAGCACACCTTCCAAATCATGGTGGCGCAAAACTTCCAGCATGGGGCGGCCCGCTGTGCCGCTAGGTTCACCATCATCCACGGCGGCGGACTGGCCGCCTGCCAGCAAGGCCCAGCAGACGTGGGCGGCTCCGGGGTGCTCTTGCCAAAGCCGCTGCACCATGGCCTGGGCGCTGGCGCGGTCGGGCATGGGTTGTATGCAGGCGATGAAGCGGCTTTTTTTAATAATTAGTTCGTGGTGTACGGGGGCAGAAACAGTGAATGGCATAGCCGCCAAGCTTAACTGAGCAGCAAAGCGTCATCTGCCAGCTTTTCGCCGCGCACTTTTTCAAACATTTGCAGCAGGTCGGGCACATCCATGCGGCTGCGCTCTTCGCCGCTCACGTCCAGCACCACCTGGCCTTGGTGCAGCATGATGGTGCGGCTGCCCACATCCAGCGCTTGGCGCATGCTGTGTGTGACCATCATGGTGGTGAGCTGGCCTTCTTCCACAATGCGCTCGGTCAGGCGCAGCACGAAGTCAGCGGTGCGTGGGTCTAGGGCGGCAGTGTGCTCGTCCAGCAGCAGAATGCGCGAAGGCTGCAAGGCTGCCATCAGCAAGCTAATCGCTTGGCGCTGGCCGCCCGAGAGCAGGCCGATACGGTCAGTCAAGCGCTTTTCCAGCCCCAGGCCGAGCATGGCCAGACGCTCGCGGAACATGTCGCGCATTTCCACTTTGACGGCGCGGCTGAGTTTGCGAAAACTACCACGGCGCTGGGCGAGCGCCATATTCTCTTCAATCGTCAGGTCTTCGCAGGTGCCAGCCATCGGGTCTTGAAAGACGCGGGCGACGCGCTCGGCGCGGCTCCAGACAGGCATACGGGTGACATCCAGGCCGTCAATTTTGATGGTTCCCGCATCAATGCTTTGGTCGCCAGAAATGGAGTTTAAAAACGTCGATTTGCCCGCGCCGTTGGAACCAATAACGGTGACAAACTGCCCCGCCGGAATATCCAGCGAAAGGCCGCGCAGGGCTTTGGTTTCAATCGGCGTGCCGGGGTTGAAGGTCAGGCGGAGGTCTTGGGCGCTGAGCATAGGGCAATTCTTTCAGGACACACTTCAGGACACGCGGGCGTTGATTTTGCGCTTGAGCTGTGGCAGCACCAGCGCCAGAGTCACGAGGATGGCCGTGACCAGGTTCAAGTCTTGCGCCTTCAGGCCAATGAAGTCGCTGTTGAGCGCCAGCGCAATAAAAAAGCGGTAGGCAATCGCCCCCAGCACCACGGCCAGGGTCGCCCAGACAATGCGGCGCGAGGGCAGGATGGATTCACCCACAATCACCGCCGCCAGGCCAATCACAATCGTGCCAATGCCCATGGAAATATCAGCGCCGCCCTGGGTTTGCACAAATAGCGCCCCGGCCAACCCCACCAGCGCGTTGGAGATAGCCATGCCCAGCAGCACCATCGCGCCGGTATTGATACCTTGGGCGCGTGCCATGCGGGCATTAGAGCCGGTGGAGCGAATCGCCAGCCCGCGCTCGGTGGCAAAAAACCAGTCCAGTAGTAGCTTGGCCAAAATCACCAGCACCAGCAGCACCAGGGGGCGCAACACATAGTCGGGCATATTCTCTGGTTGCAGCATGGTGAACAGGGTCGGCTCGGTAATCAGCGGG
>CAZMMM010000121.1:0-6306 GCA_964567385.1 uncultured Comamonas sp. | reverse complement strand
CTGATTTGGCTCGCCAGCGCAAGCAATGGATAGATACGGTTGTGGAGCTTTTGCAAAGCCAACCATCCTTAGTCCCCACTTTTTTGGCAGACAAGCCATTTCGTCACATTCTTCAGCGGCTTATCGCCTGAGTGCTCTCATGCATCGCTGCCCCCATAACAACATGCTGCACCGCAGAGTTTGAGCATTGCCCCCTCCGTGACCACACCTGCCCCCTCCCCCACCCATTACGAAAACTTCCCCGTCGCCTCCTGGCTGTGCCCCCCACGGCTGCGGCCAGCGATTGCGGCCATCTACCACTTTGCCCGCACGGCAGATGATTTGGCCGATGAGGGCGATGCCAGCCCTGCCCAACGCTTGGCCGAACTGGCGCAGTACCGCCAAGACTTGCACGCCTGCGCCAGCGGCCAGGGCTGGAGTGTGCGCTGGGCGGCGGTGTTTGCGCCGCTGCAAGTCGTCATCGCCCAGCACCAGCTACCGCTGGGGCTGCTGGATGATTTGCTCAGCGCCTTTATGCAGGATGTGGACTTCACCCATGCCCAGCGCGGCTATGCAGACCGGCAAGAGCTACTGGACTACTGCCGCCGCTCTGCCAACCCTGTGGGGCGCTTGCTGCTACACCTCTACCAAGTCCATGATGCCACCAGCCTGGCGCAAAGCGATGCGGTGTGCAGCGCCTTGCAGCTCATCAATTTTTGGCAAGACCTCAGCGAAGATTTACCCCGTGGACGCTTTTACCTGACCGAGGCCGACTGCCAGCGCCACGGCATCAGCCGCCCAGACTTGCTAGCCGCCCACGCGGGCAGCGGCCCCATCCCGCCCGCCATTGCCCAATTGATTACCGAGAGCATGCAATGGGCGCGTAAGCTAATGCTGCAAGGCCAGCCCCTGGCGCAGCGCCTGCCCGGGCGCATTGGCTGGGAGCTACGCCTGGTAGTGCAAGGCGGCCTGTGCATAGCAGATAAGGTACTGGCACAAAACGGTGCCAGCCTGCGCCAGCGCCTCACCGTGGGCAAGCGCGACCTGCCGCGCATGCTGTGGCGCGCCTGGCGCATGCCTGCCGCTTAATCACAGCACAGCGAATCAGCGAAACCAGGCGACCACCCAGGGCATCAGCAAGGCCGTGGCCACGCCATTAAGCCCCATGGCCAAGGCCGCAAACGCCCCCGCTGTGGGGTGAATCTGCATACCCCGCGCCGTGCCGATGGCGTGGGCCGTCAGGCCCAGGGTAAAACCGTGCACCGCGTGGTTATCGATACGCAGCAGCCGCATCAGCCAGACGCTGCTCATCGCGCCGACCACGCCCGTAATCGCCACCGCCACTGCCGCTAGCGAGGGCAGGCCCCCCAGCCGCTCGGCCATAGGCAAGGCGATAGGGATGGTGGCTGACTTGGGCGCCAGCGACACCAGCGTCTGCCAGCTGCCACCCAGCGCCCAGGCAATGCCCATGGCCGACACCAGCCCCACCAAGCACCCCACCAGCAGCGCCACCGAGACTGGCCGCCACAGCGCCATGATGCGCTGGCGCTGGGCATACAGGGGCACACCCAGCGCTACCGTGGCCGGGCCAATCAGCAAAGTCAGCCACTGCGTACCAGCGCGGTAGTCGGCATAGGGCGTGCCCGTGGCCAGCAACACCGCCACAATCAACCCTACGCCCGTGAACACGGGAATCAGCAAGGGGTGGAACTGGCTACGCCGATAGGTGTGCAAAGTAAGCAGGTACACCCCCAGCGTCAGCACCAGCCAGGTGATGCCACTGCCCTGCAGCTGGGTCTGCAGGCTGTGCCAAAGCGCGCTCATGCCTGCTCCTTGTCTGCTGGGGTGGGTGTGGCAGGGGTGGACTCATCCAGGCAGCCCTGGCTGCGCCCCAGCATCCAGCGCAGCACCCAGGCCGTAGCCGCCATAGTCACCAAAGTACCAACAATGCCCGAGGCTAAAAACGGCAGCCACTCGCGTGCGATGGTGTCAAAGTGCAGCATCACCCCGGTAATGATGGGGATGAACAACAGCATCATGTTCTGCAGCAAACCGCCAGCCACCTGCTCTAGCGCCTTGGGCAGCCGCCCCAGCCACAGTAGGCCAGCGAGCAGCAACAGCGCCCCCAGCAAGGCCCCGGGCAGGGGCAAATTCAGGGCCGCAACCAACCACTCACCCAACCATTGCAGCGCCAGCAAAACCAAGACGGCATAGAGCAAAGCCACTCTCCTTGATGTTTTTCAAGCGTCCAAATGTAAGCGCTGCAGCCCTGCCCACTTTCTGAGCAGCACCAATCGCCCCATGAAAAAACAACAAGTTAAGAGCAAAAAAAGCACAACCTTAAAAATATCACGCAGTAAATGCGCTGTTGGGCTCTTGCCAATGCAGGAGCAGTAGCAAGCCTACTGCGGCCACCGAGCTAGCTCAGCTTGCAGCATATTGGCCAGATCACGCTGCCAGAGTGCTTGCATGTCAAAGCGACTGACCAGCCACAACTGTGCTTCGACAAAGACATCAGCCGGGTAGGCCAGCAGTTGCGGGTGCTCTGCCGCCAGAAACCTGGGCAGCAGCACCAGACCCTGCCCCAGCTCACACAGCCGTACCAACAGCGCAAAGCTGTCGGAGCGCACGTGGATGTGCCCACTGAGTCCAAAGTGCTCCCAATCCAGCCGGGCATAGACGAAGTCGTGGTCGTGGTGGAAAAACTGCCGATTGATTTCCAGCAGTTGATGCCCGCCGTGCGTGGATGCGGACACCTTGCCCAGGTAGTCGCGACTGGCATAGGCCCCAATAGCCACGTCCCCAAGCTTGCGCACCCGCAACGTGTTGCTGTTGCGCTCGGGGCGGGCCAGGCGCAGGGCAATGTCCACCTGCTCCTGCTCCAGGTTGACGAAGTGGGTCTCGGTGGTGACATTGAAAATCAGTTGGGGGTATTTTTGACGCATGGTGGCCAGCACAGGAGCAAAACGCTGCGCCAACACATCCATCATGCTAATCCTGATGGTTCCCACTCCTGCCTGATGGTTCTGGCAAAAGCTACGCGCAGCCTCCTCCATGCGCTGCGCAGCCACTAGCAATGCATGCAAGTCAGCCGAGGTACGCCACCCGTTTTCACCACGCACGAACAGGACTCGCCCCATATGCTGCTCCAGCTGGCGAATACGGCGGCGCAGGGTGGAGTCATCCACCCCTTCCATCTCTGCCGCTACCTCATAGCTGCCGTGGCGCTCCAGCGCCAAAAAAGCGCGAATCAAGTCCCAGTTTGGGGTACTAACGAGGCTTTGACTCATGAAGGCATATTCCTGAGAGGCTTTCTGTGGCGCAAAGAGGCTCAATCAGGAGAAGTGCACCCGCAGCGCCGTGCTGACTGCGCGCGAGCGGCAGGCCAGCAGCCAGCCGTCGGCAACATCATCCTCGTCCAGAACCGAGCATTCCAGCCGCTGCACCTCTCCCTCCTGCAAACGGCACATGCAGGATGCACACTCCCCCACACGGCAGGCATGGGGCGCAGGTAACCCGGCACGCAACATAGCAGCCAACAGAACTTCACCGGGCTGTACTGTCAGCGTATGGGACTGCCCCTTCATTTGTACAGTCAACTGCGCCTGTGGGCCGCTGGCCTCTTCTGCATCCGCATCCCTCTGCTCTGCCCCAAAGTCCTCTCGATGGATGTGCTGTGTATCCAAGCCTACCGCCTGTAGGGCAGTATTGACTGTCTGCATAAAGGGCTCTGGGCCACACAGATAGGCATCGCCCAACGCCAGGCCTTCAACCTGCGCAGCCAGCTCTTGCGTTGTTGGCAGACCTTGCTCCGCATCAAACCAGTACACCACCTCCAGCCGCGCGGCAGCGGCTTTCTGCAGCGCCTCTAACTGCGTTAGCAGCATGGCCGTTGCCCGGTCGCGATTAGCGTAAAACAGCCGCACCCGAGGAGCACCTTGCTGCAACGCCTCACGCGCCAGGGCATACACAGGTGCAATTCCACTGCCACCGGCATACAGCAGTACGGGCTGCCCTGGACGCGCCAGAGTAAAACGCCCCGCTGGCGGCAAGACTTTGAGCACCATACCCTCTTGGGCATGGTCACACAGCCAATTGGAGACGCGCCCACCCGCCACACGCCGTACCAGCACAGTAATCGGCAGGCCTGCTACCGGCTCACTGGTGATGGAGTAACAGCGCCAATGCTCCTGCCCTTGCACAGTGACAGCCAGTGTCAAATACTGACCCGCCTGAAAGCCAAAATGCTCCTGTTGCTGTGCTGTCACCCCCAGACTCAGCTGGATAGCATCACTACCTTGGGGCTCAACACAGGTGACAACCAGAGAATGGACTGAAATTGCCATACCCACCCCTTCACAGAAAGAAGGAGTTATTGCCCTGTGGACGCTCGCCATCAAGCAGGTTTACCTGCTTGAGGACGATGCGCAGGCCCTCCTCCGTCTGGCGCAACACAAAGCCGTTCCAGCCTGCCAGCAGGCGGCGCTGACCTTCTCGTACCTCGGCCAGCGTGAAGCTGTAACGGGCATGCCACTCATCTGCTCGCTCCGGACTGGGCCAGACTTCCAAGCCGCTGAACTGTCGTGCAGTGCGCGAAGTTGGGAATTGCGAAAATGCAAACCCTGTGTCCAAGCGTGCCACTCTATCCAGCAAGCGACGGCGGTCATGAAACTCCAGCGTGATGCGCTGGCGCGGGTCGGCGGCGGGCTGACCGGCAGGAATCCAGTAGGCGCATTCCTGCGCATACAGCTCCAGCCAATGCGTGTAGGCCTGCTGCGCATACGCCCCCTGGTCCAGCAAGCGGGCCTCCAGCGTCAGCAGCCGGGCAATGGCCTGCTCCTGCTGCGCGTCCACCGTGCCACTGGGGCGCACCACGGCAGCGGCCAGGTCGGCAGACACTCCCACCAACCAGTCATAGAAAGAGGCCACCACATACAACGAGGGGGGTTGGTGCCTGTAGGTGCGCTGCTGCGGCGCAGCAGGTGAAACAGATGGTGCTGTTGCAGTGGTATTCATGCCAGTCTCCCTTTATCCATGCGCAGCGTAGGCTCGGCTTGCATCAGCCGCTTCCACTGCGCGTAGTAGTTGCGCATATGAATATCCGTGGTCACTGGCCCACGGGTGCTGCCATCCTCGGCCAGCATATCTTTGCCGGTTTCGTAATGTCGGCTCATATCCACCCATTCATCCTCAGGGCTGTTGGTCAGGCCACGCTGGCACTCCTCAAAGTTGGCAGCGTCGTCCATCTCCCCCATAACAGGAAAATCTTCCTGAGTACGCAGGCGCAGAGTGTTCACCTCAGCATCAACATCCTTACGCTGTGTGGCATACCAGTACACGCCCGTCTCAGCAACAGCCAAGGGCTGAATCACCTGCACCTGATTACCAATCAGAGCCAGGTTGGGGAAAATGTTCAGGTTCATACCTGCACCCACCGTGGTATCCAAAATACGCTGGGCCTGCTCGCCATAGGTCGCTGTCACATAGTCTTCATAGGGTTCACGGCCCGGCTGCGGACGCTGCAAGCTCCAAGCCGATTCACCATGCATTTCGGGCCGCTGGTCAATCACCGAATGGCCATTATCCAACCCGTTATTGCTCATTTTGGAGCGGTCAGCATCGGCGAAATAGCCCATATCACCACCGCCATAGCGCTCATTAGTCATCACCAATAGGGATTGGTGCGAAAACGGCACATGGTAACCATCACCTGCGTTGTCCCACACCAACTTCCAGTTGCAGGCTAGGCGAAAACGCTGTGCCCCAACCAGACGCAAGTTCTGCGGCCCACCGTTATGGTCTATCCAGGCATCCAGATAAGGGGCTGCGTTACCCAAATGCTCAATCAGCGGCGGTGCATCTGGATTTAGCGTGGCAAACACAAAACCTTTGTACGAGGCAACCTGTGCAGGCCGCGCCAGATGCATATCACGCCCTTTGAAACTTGGGCCATAGGCATTCTTTCCAGGAATACCGAATAACTGCCCCCGATTATCAAAACGCCAGCCGTGATAAGGGCAGGTGAAGCTGGTTGCATTGCCCTGCGATTCGCGGCAAACGCTGGCACCACGGTGCGAGCAGCGGTTGGAGAAAACACGGATGCTGCCCTCCTCATCACGCGCAATGACCACTTCACGCCTACCAATCCAGACCTGCTTGAAATCATTGGGCTCGGGAATCTCACTTTCATGGGCCAGATAGACCCAAGTGGCCGCAAAAATATTGTCCATCTCGCGCAAGAAAATGCGCTCATCCGTGTAGACCCGGCGATGTACACGGTCTGGCTGCACCAGCACATCCCAGCTCATTTCCTGCCCTCTCGCTTGC
>CAZMMM010000120.1:0-6329 GCA_964567385.1 uncultured Comamonas sp. | reverse complement strand
CGACAACGCCCTGTTCCTGGGTCGGGGCCGCCACTACCCGATTGCGCTAGAAGGGGCGCTGAAACTCAAGGAAATCAGCTACATCCACGCCGAAGCCTACCCCGCCGGAGAACTCAAGCACGGCCCCCTGGCCCTGGTGGACAGCAGCATGCCCGTCGTCACCGTCGCACCCAACGACGAACTGCTGGAAAAGCTCAAAAGCAACATCCAGGAAGTGCGCGCCCGTGGCGGCGTGCTCTACGTGCTGGCCGATGCCGACACCCGCATCACCAACACCGAAGGCATCCACGTCATCCGCATGCCCGAGCACTACGGCGCGCTCTCCCCCATCCTGCACGTCGTGCCCCTGCAACTGCTGGCCTACCACACCGCCGTGGCCCGAGGTACGGATGTGGACAAGCCCAGAAACCTGGCGAAAAGCGTGACGGTTGAATAGCCAGCGCAGCCGCTATCTCCCTCACAAAATCGTAAACCTGAAGTGGCTAGGCCGGTCGCTATGCAGCCTATAGCTCAACACCTGAAGGCGACCGCAATGATGGTAAAAGTCAACACTGCTTATAAATAAGCATGACGGATGTCTTTGTAGGAGCAGGTTGTCGCTCAACTATACAAGCCGCTCGGCGGCGGCGCACTTCGTTGGTGCTGAGGGCGGGGCGATGGTGTGCATGGGGCGGGATGGAAAGGCGGCAGGGGGACGTTTAAAACCGGTGCTCAATGCCTGCTTGCTTCATGATGGCGTTGGCCATGTGGCGCGAGGGCATATTCTTAGAAACGGTTTGATGGTGCTTGCCATTACTCCAAACCTCATGGGAGCTACCTGCCTGCCGTAAAAAAGAAAAGCCGTGCTGCTTTAGCACGGCAATGACTTGGGTGTAGTAACCATTCATGCAGGCTGCGCTTCTGGGTAGGCCAAGCGCGGTTGGGTGATGATGGCGTGATGGCGCTCCTCCTCCCTGCCAAGTTGCAAGGCTACCAAGACTTGTGCGGCTGCCTCCGCCTCGTGCAACAGCTCTTGCAGGGTATCGCCTGCTACGGCCAAGCCTGGCAGGTCGGGGCTATCAGCCCAGAGGGTTTTGCTTTCGTCATCAAAATGCACGGCCACTTGTACGCGCAGAGGCAAGCCAAGGCGTGCAAGCAGCTTCCAGCCTGGGAAACCGACACGAATCATGGCAACTCCTTTTACTGTGTTGGTTGGTATAGGGCTTACTCTACACCTAAGCGAGCAGGTATCAAAAAAACGCCTACTAACTTGAGGAGGTCGCCCCGGCGGGCAACTCACTTCCTTACCCGCGCAAGAAAGTAAGCAAAGAAGGCGTGTTGTGCAGCTTTTTATGCTGTGGAACTCGCTTTATCACCATGCGCCAGCACCAAGTCGGCCATAGCCTGTGCATCTGATGAACCCACTGCCTGTAGGCCAGCCACCACGCCCGCCTGATTAGATGCGGATTGGTTTTGGCTGACTTTCCACTTGCCTTCTATGCGGTCGATGGTCATTTCAATCCCCACAATGGCCCGCAAGGACTTCTCTATGTAATCAGCGGGGGCATCTGTCACCGCCCAGGGGTGGGCAAATGCCGCCTCGCTCTGTGCCGTCAAGGCGGTAATTTGTGCTTGCAGCCAAGACGCATCCTCAACCACGCGCAGCACTCCGTGTACATGCACAACCACGTAATTCCAGGTCGGCACCACCTTCCCAGTCAAAGGCTTGGTTGCATACCAGGAAGGCGTAACGTAGGTCTGAGGGCCAGAGAAAATTGCCAAAGCCTGTATGCCTCCAGCCGCTATATCTGCCAACAACGTATTGGCACGCGCTAGATGCCCCTGCAAAACGCCATGCGGGGCAGGCCCTCCAGATAAATTGAGCGGGATATGGTTGGCCGCCAAGCCGCTGGCAGCGTGTGTGACCAGCGCGGCTAATGGATGCGCCTGCATGAGCGCATACATGGCGCTCTCATCTGGTGCGGCAAAGCGTGAAGGGATATACATCAAGAGACTCTATAAAAAAACTATGTTTGAGCGGCTAATGTAGCTTCACCGCATCTGCCAACGCATCCAGCATCTGCTGCGCCGCCTCGCGCCCGCGCAGGCTGTCGGCAAGGGTGATGCGCTGGCCGTTTCGCAGCACCGCCTGCACCCGGTAGAACGTGGTGTGCCTGCCGCCCGACTGGGTGGAATAGCTTTCCTTCAGGCCCAGCCCGGCAATGTCGATGGCAGGCACCTTGTGCTGGCGCAGCATCAGGCCGAACAGGCGGCGTTCGGTGTGTAGGCCGTTGCGATCCAACTGCACGCGCAGGCTGTTGCACAGCGCGTAGATGCCCCAGGCCAGCATGCCGCCGCCCACCAGCGCAAACACCACTGTCAACACTGCGGGCGCGCCCAGCGTGCCTGCCCCCAGCCCTGCGCCCAGAAAAACCGCGCCCCCCACCAGCCAGAGCAGGTTGTGCCGCCACAGCCGCCCACAGGGCTGGTGCAGCCGCACGCCGCCGGGAACGGGCTGCATGCTGCTGACCTCGCCCAGCAGTGCATCGCGCTCGGCCTGTGCCTGCGGGTGGCTGGCGGCATCGTGTGCAAACCAGGTGGACTGCGCGTTGGTGGCATACACAGGCACTTCAAACCGGCGCACAAAGCGCGGGGCGGGCGAGATGCTTTCCACCTCCAACCGCCAGGAGTGGCGCTGGCTGGTGTCGGTGCCGTCGCTGGATTCAGGCAAGTCGGGCGGCACGCTAAAGCGCATGCTCAGGCGAATGCCCTGGCCCTGGGGTTGCGCGTGTGGCTGCACCTGCGCCGCGCCTTTGGACTGCCACACAGGATGCTCGCGGGATTGCCATTTGCCACCCGCGCTCCGGTAGCGCTCGTGGCGCACGCACAGCAGCTCTGCCTTGAAGCGCAGGCCGGGGCGGTAGGCCATGTCCAGCGCCAGGCTTGCCCCCACATGGCCGCCGATGGCACCGGGGAAAGGATCCATCTCCAGCCACACCTCGCCGTGGCGGCGTGCATCCAGCGTGGCACGCACGGCCCACACCAGCAGGCCCAGGGCGAACGACAACAACAGCACCAAGCCAATCACCAGCCAGGGGGCAGCGCCCCCACGCAATACCTTGGGCATGGCTCCGATAGCTCCGGGCAACGTAATCAGGTTCCAGAAAGCGGCAACGAACCAGATCAACCACACCTCCCCGCGCTTGTCAGACCGGATGCGGTTGCCTGCCCACTCGGCGCGGCCCAGCCAGGGCTGGCCCGGCGGTGCCTGGGCACTGTGGGCCTCGGCCTTGCGTGCATGCCAGGCCACGGCCAGCAGCACACTGCCCGCGCCGCCGAACAGCAGGACGAAAACCATTTTGAAACCCAGCATCTCCAGGCGCAGACTGCGGTCGAGTACCGCTTCCTGCGGATTCGATGGATTAACCCACGCCTGCACGGGCTGGCCGCTGCTGTGTGCCTGCTCCAGCCGACGGCCCAGTTGCACCTGAAAGCTGCCCACGTTATCTGCCGTGTCGTCGATAGCCACGCGCTGGTTTTCATACAACCTGCCCGCCACCTCATAGCGGTAGTGCGCCACGACACTGTAGGTAGCTCCCGATTTTTTGCCCTGGTGCGTACGCAACTGCGCCGACACCAGCGTGGCCTGCACCGGCTGCCACTGCTGCAAACGCCACCCGTCGTACAGCATGGGCAGCACGCCCAACAGCAGCATGCCCAGGCCCACTGCGGCAAAGGGCAACGCAAACAGGGCCATGCCCCATGAACCCTGCTTGCCTGACGTACTTTGTGCCATGTAATGCTCCGACCAATAATGCAGCTCGCAGCCTACCGCATCACCAGCCCCCCATCCACCATCAGCGTTTGGCCGGTGATAAAGCGGCTCAAATCTGAGGCTAGGAACAGCACCGGCCCGGCCACATCTTCAGGGCGAGCCAGGCGGCGCAGGGGGGCGGCGGCCATGAGGTTTTCCCGAAAACTGGCGCGGGTGCTGCTGCTGCCTTGGGTGGGGTACACCAGCCCCGGCGCTACGCAGTTCACACGGATGCCCTGGGGGCCTAGCTCGCTGGCCAGGTTGCGGCTAAAACCCACCAGCGCGGCTTTGGCGGTGCTGTAATCGTGGTAGGGCACAACGGGGTGCTCGACCAGATTGCTGACCAGGTTGATGATGCTGCCCCCCGTTTTTTGCCGCATATGGGTAAGCGCCGCCTGGCAGGTGTGGAAGGCCGCGCCCACTGCGCCCTCCCACTGGGTTTGGTAATGGCTCCAGTCCAATTGGGCGAAGTGCTGGCGCTGCTCGGGGTCAAAGCGGTAGGGGGCGAAGGCGTTGTTCACCAGCACGTCAATGGGGCCAGCCTCTTCCCAAATCTCGGCCAGCATGGTGTGTACGGCGGCGGGTTGCTGCACATCAGCGGCTATGGCCCAGGCATCGCCGCCAGCGTTTTGGCAGGCGGCCACGGTGGACTGGGCGGCGGCATGGTTGCTCAGGTAGTTGACGATGACGCTTGCGCCCTCGCGGGCAAAGGCTTGGGCAATGGCTGCACCTATGCCTCGGCTGGCTCCGGTGACTAGCACCAGTTTGCCCGTCAGCCCCAGGCCAGCGGGGGGCAGTGGTGTGGTGGTGGGGGTGTGGTGCGTCACGGCGGCACTCCTTGGGGTGAATGTTGGATTTATTGCGCAGGCTGGGATGGGGCTAGCCAGCGGGTATCGACCACGGTGTTGACGGTAATCGGGCGCTGAATAAAGCCTAGGGCGTGGTAGGCATCTGCGCCTTTTTGCAGGGCCTCCAGGTCAAAACTGCCCAGGGCGGCACCAGCGGCTACGGGCTGGGAGGCGGCATTGCGCAGGGCAATCACTTGGGCGTTGGCCTCGCGCTGCGTGCCGTCTATGGCGTATTGCATGGCAAGGTCAGCGGCTTCTTCGGGGTTGGCCATCATCCAGACCATGCTGGCGCGGTAGGCGCGGACAAAGGCTTGCAGCAGGGCGGGCTGCTCTTGCAGCAGGCTGCGGCGCACCACGAATAGGTCGCTGGACATATTCAGGTAGTCGCTGACGGGCAGCACATCCACCTCACCCAAGCCCTTGCGCTGGCCGACGGCCAGGCCGGTATCGGTGGCGGCGGTGGCATCGACTTGGCCTTGCATCAAGGGCGCAAAGTTGAGCAGGCCGGTAACGACGATTTGCACGTCCGATTCTTTTAAGCCCACTTGGTGCAGCATGACCAACAGGTTCTGGCGCGTGCCGCTGGCTAGGCTATAGACCCCGATTTTCTTGCCCTTCAAATCTGCCGGGCCGCGTATGCCCGCGCTTTTGAGGGCGACGACGTTAAACACGTTTTGCGGGTAGATGTCGTAGATGGCGACCAGGTCTTCGCCCTTGTCCAGCGCCATGAAGAAGGAGCCGGGGTCGGTAAACGCCACATCCGCCTGACCACTGAGCAGATTGCGTATGGCATCGCCCCCGCCTGCGCCGGGCAGGTAGTGCAGCGCCAGCCCTTCGGCCTGGAAGAAGCCTTTTTTAGGCTCTGCCAGCAGGTTGGTGATTTCGGTAATCGGCTTGCTCCAACCTGCCAAGCGCAGCTTGCCCAGGGGCGAGGCATCGCTGGCCAAGGCGGCAGCGCCCGGCCAGGCGGTGAGAGTGCTGCCCAGCAGCCCCAGGCCAGCGGCCAGGCAGGCGCGGCGTGTGGGGACGATGTTTGTCGTTTTAGGGTGGGTAGATTCAGACATGGTGTTGCTTCCTTCTTTCTTGCGTTAAACCACTTGTTAAACCACTTTTTCATACTGGCGTAGCAGGTAGCGCTCCAACAGCCAGCAGGCGTAATACAGCAGCAGACCGAGCAGGGCAATTAGCACCAGGGCGGCAAAGAGCAGGCTGGTATCCATCATTCCCTGGGCGGCAATCACCACTGCGCCCAGCCCTTGGCTAGCGCCCATAAATTCCGCCACTACCGTGCCCACCAGGGCGAGCACAGCGGCTACGCGCAGCCCCGCCAAAATCGCGGGCAGACCAATCGGCAGTTGCAGCCGCCACAAAATTTGCCAGCGGCTGGCTCCCAGTACACGAAACAGTTGCAGGCGCTGACCATCGACTTGGCGCAGCCCCATCAGGGTGTTTTCCATCAGGGGGAAGAAGCAAATCAGCGCCGTCATGATGATGACGGGCAGCAGGCCAAAGCCCAGCCACAGCACAAATAAGGGAGCCAACGCCAGCTTGGGCAGCACCTGGCTAATGATGATGTAGGGCTTGCACACCTGCTCTAGCCAACGCCACTGCGCCAGCGCCAGTCCGATAGCAAAGCCAAAGCCGCTGCCCAGCAACCAGCCCAGCAGCACCGCCTGAGCGCTGGCGTA
>CAZMMM010000119.1:0-6362 GCA_964567385.1 uncultured Comamonas sp. | reverse complement strand
GTTGCCCTCGCCAAAGCCTTCACGGTAGTTGCCTTTGCGTTCAATAAATTCAAAGAACACTGGCCCCAGCAGTGGCTCTGAAAAAATTTGCAGCAGCAGGCGTGGCTGGCCGCCTTCAGTGGTGCCGTCTAGCAAAATGCCTCGCGCTTGCAGGTCGGCTATGTTTTGGCCATGGCCGGGCAGGCGGGTGGCCAGGTTTTGGTAATACACCTCGTTAGGCGCGGTCAGCAGGGGGATGCCGGCCATTTGCAGCTTGTCAATCGCGTCCACCAGGTTGTCGCACAGCAGGGCGATGTGCTGGATGCCTTCGCCGTTGAACTGCATCAAAAACTCTTCAATCTGGCCGCCGCCTTGCTTGGCTTCTTCGTTTAGGGGGATGCGAATCAGGCCATCTGGCGCAGTCATGGCTTTGGAGGTCAGGCCGGTGTATTCGCCCTGGATATCGAAGTAGCGAATCTCCTGGAAGTTGAACAACCGCTCGTAAAAGCTGGCCCAATGCGCCATGCGGCCGCGATAGACGTTGTGGGTCAGGTGGTCTACCACGGTAAAGCCGTGGCCTACGGGGTGGCGCTCTATGCCGGGCAGCCATTCAAAGTCAATGTCGTAAATGGACTTGCCCTCTTCAAAGCGGTCAATCAAATACAGCGGCGCACCGCCAATGCCTTTGATGGCGGGCAGGCGTAGCTCCATAGGGCCGGTGGGAATATCCACGGGCTGCGCCCCCAGCTCTAGCGCACGTTTGTAGGCTTTGTGTGCATCTTTAACGCGAAAGGCCAGGCCGCAGGCGCTGGGGCCATGCTCGGCCGCAAAGTAGGCTGCGACGCTTTTAGGCTCACGGTTGATGATGAAGTTGATACCGCCCTGGCGATACAGGGACACGTTTTTAGAGCGGTGGCGGGCTACTTCGGTAAACCCCAGCTTCTCTAGCAAAGGTTCCAGCACGCCCCCTTCGGGGGAGGCAAACTCTACAAACTCAAAACCCATCAAACCCATGGGGTTGTCAAACAAATCAGCCATTGCAATCCACATCCTTATAAAACAAACAATAAATTATTATTAAATTTTAACTGAGCTCGCATAGCGAAGGCAAGCTGGTGAATACCCGTGGTGGGATCAGCAGGTGTGAGTGTGCTGCGGGGTGGTCGCCTCGGCCAGGCTCAAGCGCTGCCAGCCGTGGGGGGTGATGCGCAGAACTTCACTGCGCTGCTGGGCGGGCGGGGTGTTGTCCAGCTCCCAGTCAGATAGGACGATGCGGTATTTACCACTGGCGGCCAGCAGGTGGTCTGCCGGGCGGTGGGTGTGGCCGTGGATAAGCCACTGGGCTTGGGCAGCATCCAGCCATTGCTTGGTTAGGACAGGGTCGGCATCGGCATATTCCGCGCCTGATTGTTTGCGCTGTTCGCTTTCGCTGCGGATATGGCTGGCCAGTGCGCGGCGCTGGGCCAGGGGCTGGGCCAAAAGCTGTTGCTGCCAAGCAGGGTTGCGGCTGAGGGTGCGAAACTGCTGGTACTCCACATCATCCAGGCACAGTGCATCGCCATGGGAGAGCAGGATGCGGCTTTCCTGCCAGATGAGCAAAGTAGGGTCTGTCAAGCTTTGCATGCCGCTGGCGAGCAGAAATTCCGGGCCAGCTAAAAAATCCCGATTGCCTACCATAAAGTAGATAGGGCGCTGCTGGCTGGCTGCATAAAGCTGGGCAGTGCATTGGGCTTCAAAGCTGCCGCTTTCAAGCAAGGCATCGTCGCCTACCCAGGCTTCGAATAGGTCGCCCAAGATGAAGATGGCATCTGCCGGGCTGTTATCCAGAAAGTGCTGCCAGGCGGCCAGGGTGGCGGCTTGGCAGGCCTGTAAGTGCAAGTCCGCCACCACATCAATGCGCTGCCAGTGCGCGGGGGCGAGCAGCGTTTTGGCGGGTAGCTGGGCTTGCATGGGCGTTGATAGCAGTGTTTGGGCTTACAGGGCCACGGCCTTGGTGATGACTACAGCGTCAAAGGGCACATCGTCGTGGAAGCCTTTGCGCGTAGTGCGTACTTTTTTGATGGAATCCACCACGTCTTGGCCGCTGACCACTTTGCCAAATACGGCATAGCCCCAACCTTGGGCCGTGGGGGCAGTGTGGTTCAGGAAGTCGTTGCTGACGGTGTTGATGAAGAACTGGGCGGTGGCGCTGTGTGGGTCGCCAGTGCGGGCCATGGCGATGCTGTAGGCATCGTTTTTCAGGCCGTTTTGGGCTTCGTTTTCGATGGGAGCGTCAGTGTCTTTTTGCTTCATGTCGGCGGTGAAGCCACCACCTTGAATCATGAAGTTTTTAATAACGCGGTGAAACACCGTGCCATCGTAAAAGCCCTTGTTGACATAGCTTAAAAAGTTGGCGGTGGTGTTGGGGGCGTTGGCAGCATCCAGCTCCAGGGTGATGATGCCGTCGGTAGCGGTATCAGCCACGTTGATGGTGATGTGCAGCTCTACTTGTGGGTTGCTCATAAAAAACTCGCTTTCTAGTGTGAGGGAGAGAAAAGTGGAGGGTCAAGCGCCCTGCTGGCTCAAGGCAGCAGGCGGGCTTGGCGGATTTCCACGGGGGTTTTGGGCACGTTTTGGTGAAAGCCCGCATTGCCGGTAGGCACTTGCTTGATGGCATCCACTACTTCTTGGCCGCTGATGACCTGGCCAAACACGGTGTAACCGTGGCCATCGGGTTTGGGTGCATCCAGACTGGCATTGTCTTGTACGTTGATAAAGAACTGTGCGGTGGCGGAGTTCGGGTCTGGCTTGCGCGCCATGGCGATGGTGTAGCGCTGGTTTTTCAGGCCGTTGCTAGCCTCTAGGGGGATGGGCGCGCGGGTGGCTTTTTCCTGCATATTTGGCCCCATACCGCCGCCTTGAATCATGAAGCCATCAATTACGCGGTGAAAAATCGTGCCGTCGTAATGCTTGTCTTCCACGTATTGCAAGAAGTTGGCGACAGTTTTTGGGGCCTTCGCCGGGTCAAGCTGCACCACGATATCGCCCATGCTGGTGCTCAGCTGTACCTTGGGTTGTGCGGGGCTGGTTTGTGCCCATAGGGGGCTGGCCAGTAGGCAGCCAGCCAGAGTGAGGGCTAAACGGCGGTTGAATGACATGAGGTCTTACTCCTTCAACAAAAGAAAAACGGGGCAGGGCGCTTCAAGGCTGGGTGGTCAGCAGAGGGTGCAGGCTCTCTAGCTTTTTCTGCAGCGCGGGCTGTGCGCCTTGTAGCTTGACGGATTGGTTATAGGCCTGGTGGGCCATCCGCAGGTAGATGTCCCCCAGGTTTTCATGGGCCACGGGGTACTCGGGATTGTTGCGGATGGCATTGAGCAGGGCGTTGCGCGCCTCTTCCAACTGGCCTTGGTGGGCGTAAATCACGGCCAGATTGTTATAGGGTTCGGGCAGTTCAGGAAACTCTTGCGTGAGTTGGGTAAACGTTGCAATAGCGGCATCCAAGTCTTGGGCGCGGGCCTGGGCCGAGCCTTGCAGAAAGCGCATTTGCACATCACGCGGGTTTTGCGCTAAATGGCTTTGCACCTGGGTAAGGGCGGCGCTGGTGTTGCCCGCTTCAATCAGGGCGCTGACCTCGGCATAGGCATCGGCGTGGGCGTGGTGGGCGCTCAGGGCTAGCAGGCTGCTCAGAAGCAGGCCGAACCAGAGGCGCAAGAAGGTGAAGGGCTGAGGCATGGTCAAAGCAAAGGCGGGAGAGGTGAGGGGAGGTGGCGCAAGCCTTGGCTGGCTAGCACGGGGGGATAGCGCAGCTGCCAAAAATGGCCAAGGCTTGCGCGGGTTTATACTGCGCGGCAATTGTAGCGGCAGCAGATGGGCTGCTATTTACCCATTGCTTGCAGGTGGTGGCCCAGCGTTTGGGCAGTGCTGATTGAGACTGGTGGCCACCAGGCAATGCGCGCTTGCCCCCTTGCAGCGACCATCGTCTGAATGATTTTTTCCCATGAGTTTACGTATCTACAACACGCTTTCGCGTGGTTTAGAGGCTTTTGTGCCTTTGCAGTCCGGCCAGGTGCGCATGTATGTGTGTGGCATGACGGTCTATGACTTGTGTCACCTGGGGCATGCGCGCTCTATGGTGGCTTTTGACGTGGTGCAGCGCTGGCTGCGTACCAGTGGCTACCAAGTCACTTATGTGCGCAATATTACGGATATTGACGACAAAATCATTCAACGCGCCGTCAAAAATGGCGAAACCGTGCGTGGCTTAACAGACCGCATGATTGCAGCACTGCACGAAGATGCTGATGCCCTAGGCATTGAGCGCCCCACGCACGAGCCGCGCGCCACCGACTATGTGCCGCAAATGCTCTCCATGATTGGCAAGTTGCAAGGCAAAGGTCTGGCCTACCAAGCCAGCAATGGCGATGTGAACTTTGCAGTGCGCAAGTTTCCTGGCTACGGCAAGCTCTCTGGCAAGTCCTTGGATGAGCTGCAAGCTGGCGAGCGCGTAGCCGTGCAAGACGGTAAGCATGACCCGCTGGATTTTGTGCTGTGGAAGAGCGCCAAGCCCGAAGAGCCGCAAGATGCCAAATGGGACAGCCCCTTTGGTGCTGGCCGCCCAGGCTGGCATATTGAGTGCTCGGCCATGGGCTGCGCCCTGCTGGGCGAAAGCTTTGACATCCACGGCGGCGGCGCTGACTTGGCATTTCCGCATCATGAGAATGAGATTGCCCAAAGTGAAGGGGCCAATGGCCAGCCTTTTGCGCGCACTTGGATGCATAACGGCTTTATCAACGTGGATGACGAGAAAATGTCCAAGTCTTTGGGCAACTTCTTTACCATTCGCGATGTTCTTAAAGTCTATGAGCCAGAGGTGGTGCGTTTCTTCGTTGTGCGCAGCCACTATCGTAGTCCGTTGAACTATTCCAACGTGCATCTGGATGATGCCCGCTCGGCCTTGAGGCGCTTGTACACGGCCTTGGGCTCGGTGCTGGTGCAACCGCTTGCGGCGATTGACTGGGCCGACCCCTACGCCGCCCGCTTTAAAGCCGCGATGGACGAAGACTTTGGCACACCAGAGGCGGTAGCCGTACTATTTGACTTGGCCGCTGAGGTCAACCGCAGCCAGTCTGCGGAGCTGGCCGGTTTGCTTAAAGCTTTGGGTGCTTGCCTGGGCTTGCTGCAAGCGCCGCCCCAGCAGTTTTTGCAAGCAGGCGCAGGCGCAGTCGATGCGCAGGCGATTGAAGCCCAGATTGCTGCCCGCACAGCTGCCAAAGCCGCAAAAAACTGGGCCGAGGCTGACCGCATTCGCGATGCCTTACTCGCTCAGGGTATTGAGTTGAAAGACTCAGCCAGTGGCACAACTTGGCAGTCAGCCCAATAGGGCGCAGAAGCACGGACTGAGCCTCTATGAGCTTAACGCCCCCTTCTTCTGCATCTTCAGCCGCTAAAGTGGCAAAAACTGCCCTGCAAGTGCCTGAGTACGCCCCCGCTTACTGGGCGCAGGCATGCAAGCATCTGATGAAAAAAGACCGCGTCATGCGCCGCCTGATACCGCAGTTTGACGGTGTGGCTCTGCAATCACGCGGTGCGCCATTTGTGACTTTGGTGCGCTCCATTGTGGGGCAGCAGGTTTCAGTGAAATCGGCAGCCAGTATTTGGAAGCGTTTTGAAGCCTTATGCGCACAGATGACACCAGATGTGGTGCTGGCCTTGTCAATAGAGCAAATGCGTAGCGCCGGCCTTTCGGGGCGTAAGGCGGAGTATCTGCAAGATTTGGCGCAGCATTTCTCCCAAGGCAGCTTGCAGGTGGAGCAATGGCCGCAGATGGAGGATGAGGCCATCATCACCCAACTGATGGCGGTGCGCGGTGTGGGGCGCTGGACGGCGCAGATGTGCCTGATGTTTTATTTGCAGCGGCCCAATGTGCTGCCCTTGGATGATGTTGGGCTGATTAAGGGAATTAGCCAGTGCTACTTCTCAGGTGACCCCGTCAGCCGCAGCGAAGTGCGTGAGGTTGCAGAGGCCTGGAGACCTTGGAGCACGGTGGCAACTTGGTATATTTGGCGCTCGCTAGAGCCTTTGCCCGTGGCGTACTAGGGGTGCGCGAGCGTCAATGGTTGGAAAAACTGTTTTAAATTCACGGGAATGACTGTGGTATCGGCCTGACCACTGGTATGGATGACAGGCTGAGACTTGGAGAAAATTTTGGCGAAAAAAACTTTTCTGGACTTCGAGCAACCTATTGCAGAGCTTGAAGCAAAAATCGAAGAGCTGCGCTGTGTGCAAAGCGAAAACGAGGTGGATATTGCAGATGAAATTGACCAGTTGAGCAAAAAAAGCCAACAGTTGACGAAAGATATTTACGGCAACCTCACGCCCTGGCAAATCACCAAGATTGCCCGCCA
>CAZMMM010000118.1:5182-6389 GCA_964567385.1 uncultured Comamonas sp. | reverse complement strand
CTATAGGGTTTTCACCAGCATAGATATAGAGGCCAATTGCCAACGCTTTGTTCCACAAATGACAACAATCCGGCTGAAATGAATCCATGCCCCTGCCCTTGCCGTGCAGGCAGGGGAGGTAGAAGCAGGCATAATTGCGGGTTTTCCTGCATATTTCACCCACCACCCGCACGGATGAAGCCTAGCCCTATGGACCCCTACCCGAGTTGCTAGCTTCCCGCTCCCTGATGCTGCCCTGACAGGCCGGGGGCTGGAAGCGATACCGACCATCCCCCCCTTTTTTGCCCAGCCCTGTCACAGGCCTTACTTTTTGGGAGCAGCCGCCATGCTCAATATCTTTATGCTGTCCAACGGACGGCTGGTGCAGGCAGAAATCAATCACCTGCAAGACTTGGAAAACCTCCAACCCATTTGGGTGGATATGGAATCACCCACGCCCGAGGAAAAACGCTGGATTAAGCAGCATTACGGCCTGTCTATTCCAGACGATGCCACAGATGATGATATTGAAGAGTCTGCCCGCTTTTATGAAGAAGACAATGGGGAGCTGCATATCCGCAGCGACTTCTTGATTGACGATGATGAAGACCCGCGCAGCGTGCGCAGCGCCTTTATTTTGAATCAGCACAACCAGGCTCTGAAAAGCTGTGGTGTTTTATTTTCCATTCACGAAGAAGATATTCCCGTTTTCCGCCTGCTGCGCCTGCGCGCCCGGCGTGTGCCTGGCTTGATTGACGATGCCAAGGACGTGCTGCTCTCCCTGTTTGATGCAGATGTAGAGTATTCCGCCGACACGCTAGAGAGTATTTACGACGACCTGAAAAAAGTCAGCAAGCGGGTGCTGGCCGGACAGATTACCGATGACCATGCCCAGCATATCCTGGCTGATATTGCCTGGCAGGAAGATTTGAATGGCCGCATCCGCCGCAATATGCTGGATACACGCCGCGCTGTCAGTTTTATGATGCGCAGCAAAATGCTGGATGCCGAGCAGTTTGAAGATGCTCGCCAGATTCTTCGCGATATTGAATCACTCGATAGCCACACCCAGTTTTTGTTTGACAAAATCAACTTTTTGATGGATGCCCTGGTCGGTTTCTTGAACATCAATCAGAACAAGATTATCAAAATCTTCTCAGTGGCCAGCGTGGCTTTGCTGCCGCCCACCTTGATTGCCAGCGTCTATGGCATGAACTTTCAGTACATG
>CAZMMM010000118.1:0-5153 GCA_964567385.1 uncultured Comamonas sp. | reverse complement strand
TCACGCCATGCCAGAACTGGAATGGAAGTACGGCTACCTGTACGCCATCCTCGTCATGATTGCCAGCGCCCTGGGCCCTATGCTGTACTTCCGCAAGCGCGGCTGGCTCAAGTAAGAGCTACCAGCAAGCAGCAGTTACTGCGCAGGGGGCAAGCCTTGCAGCAGGGCCTGCACCATCTCCAAGGCGTAGCGACTGGCCACGCTTTGCACAAAGGCAGGGAAATCGACATGAGCGCTATCGTCAGCACGGTCGGAGATAGTGCGCACGGCCGCAAAGGGCAGGCCATAGTCCGCGCAGACTTGGGCAATGGCTGCACCCTCCATCTCCACCGCTAGCAATGGCTGACCTGCCGCTTCAAAATCTACCCGCAATTGCGTCGAGGTCTGCGCCGCCACAATGAATTGGTCGCCACTGGCAATCAAACCACTGTGTACCTGGGGCGCATGACCGGCCAGTAAAGGGAGCTGCCAGCCCTGCGCCGCCTGGGCGCAATGCTGGGCGGCTTGTTGCAAGGCCGCCGTTAGCGCTGCATCGCAAGCAAACAGCGGCGCGTCATAACCGGGCACGTGCCAACGCGGAAAGAGCGGGCGCACATCCATATCGTGCTGCACAAACTGCTGCGCCACCACGATGTCGCCCACCTGCACCCCCGCCCCTATGCCACCCGCCACGCCGGTAAACACCAGGCGCTGAATACCAAAGTGCTCCACCAGCACCGTGGTCGTAGTGGCCGCAGCAACCTTACCAATACCGCTTAAAGCCAGCACCACGGCATGGCCGGCAAGCTGGCCGCAGACAAAATCACGCCCCGCCACACGCAGGCGGCGCGGCTGGGTGAGCAGGGTTTGCAAGCCCATTTGCTCCTCGGGCAGGGCGCTAACAATCGCCAGTTGCGCCAACGGGGCAGGTATTGGTACAGCCGGGGTTATCACAGCCATATTTTTATACCGCCGCCGGGTCGCTCAAATCCGCCCCTGCGCAGGCGGCGTTGTTGAGCAGATGGCGGGTTTGCAGCGCCGCTGCCCGTGCTGCTTGGGCAAAGTCCTCGCCATCGCTGGCATACAGAATGGCGCGTGAGGAGTTAATCACCATAGGCCCGCCCTGCGCAGCTTGCACAGTTGCCAAGGCATCCCCCCCCTGTGCGCCCACGCCGGGGATGAGCAGCGGCAGGTGCGGAGCCTGGGCACGCACGCGCACAATTTCCTGCGGGCGGGTTGCGCCCACCACTAGGCCAAGCTGGCCATTGCTATTCCACGGCCCTTGCGCCAGGCGGGCAATATGCTCGAACACCTGGGGCTGGCCGTCCACATCCGCCAGGGTACGCGCCTGCAAATCATCCCCACCAGGGTTGGAAGTGCGGCACAGCAGGAATGCACCTTTACCGGCGTAGCGCAGATAAGGCTCAATACTGTCCTGCCCCATAAAGGGCGAGAGGGTGACGGCATCTGCCCCGTAGCGCTCAAAGGCTTCTTTGGCGTATTGCTCGGCGGTGGAGCCAATGTCACCGCGCTTGCTGTCCAGAATCACTGGCACACCGGGGGCGGCTTGGCGGATATGGGCCATTAGGCGCTCAAGCTGCGCCTCTGCGCCTTGGGCGGCAAAGTAGGCAATCTGCGGCTTGAAGGCACACACCTGGTCGGCAGTGGCATCGACAATGGCGGCGCAGAAATCAAACAGCTTGCTGGCATCACCACGCCAATGCTGGGGCAGCTTGCCAGGTTCAGGGTCTAGGCCAACACACAGCAGGGAGTGGTTGCGGGCGCTGGCAGCGGCCAGCATGTCGATAAAGGTCAGGGGTAAGGGCGTGCTCATAGGCGCAGATTTTAGTCGGGCAGGCACAATGCCCTGACCATGCCTAGCCTTAGCCCCAAAGCCTCCATCGCCCCTAGCACCGCAACTGCCCCCGCTCCTGAGCACTTTACCCAGCGCCACTTACTACTTTTGCTGGCGTTGACACTGATTTGGGGAGTTAACTGGCCGGTTACCAAGCTGGGGGTGCAGTACTTTCCCCCACTGTCCTACCGCGCTGTATCACTGTGCATGGCCGTGCCGGTGCTGGCGCTACTGGTGCGCTTGCAAGGTCTGCCTTTGCTGCTGCCGCGCAGCCATTGGGGGGCGGCGCTGCGCCTGAGCTTTTTCAACATGATTGCCTGGAATGCCCTGACGGTGCTAGCCATTCCCATGCTATCTAGCGGGCGGGCGGCTATTTTGGCCTACACCATGCCTATTTTTTCCGCTCTGCTGGGTAGCTGGCTATACCAGCAAAAGCTAGGGGCACGCGCCTGGCTGGGCGTGTTGGCTGCCGCCTTAGGGGTTTGCCTGCTGCTGTGGCATGAAATCATCTCTTTTAGCGGCAGTCCGCTGGGGGTGGCGTTGATGCTGCTATCTGCCCTTTCCTGGGCCAGTGGAACCCATCAACTACGTCGCGCCAGTGTGCCTGTTCCTTTGCTCACCCTGTCTCTATGGATGCTGGGTATGGCAGCCATTGCCATGGCGGTACTGGCAACGGTGTTTGAGCATGACAAATGGCTATGGCCCAACACCATTGCCCAGCGTACCCTGCTGTTCAACGGCATTGTGGTGCTGGGCATGGCGCAAAGCATTTGGTTCTTCTTGGCACGTAGCCTGCCCCCGATTGCCTCCACCCTCAGCGTGATGCTGATTCCCGTACTAGGCGTGTTCACCGGTGCCTGGTGGCTGGGCGAAGCCCTGCGCTGGCAGGACTACAGCGCTGTGGTGCTGATGATGCTGGCCATTGCCTCTGTACTGTGGCCAAGCAAGCCACAACCAGCCCAGTCTTGAGCTGTTCAGTAAGCACTTTTTTTCTTGCTGCTGCTTATCCAGCCCATTCGGCATTGACTTGCGCCAACCGCTGGGGTGTGCCCACATCCACCCAGCGGCCTGTGTAAAGGCTGGCTCCTACGCGCCCAGCGGCAATAGCGGCACGTAATACCGGAGCCAGTGGGGCGGCTACGCCTTGCGGGTTGCCTGCGGCCACATCGCACCAAGGCTGGGCAAACAGTGCAGCCTTGAGCAGGGCGATAGTGCTGTAGGTATAGCCCGCTGTATCACTCAGCAACAGCGCTCGGCCTTGGGGGCTAAGGCCAAAATCCCCACCAGGGTTGTGCTCAGGATTGGGTACTAGCCAGAGGTGCGCCAAATCATCACTGGCGGCAAAGGCGACAAAGGCGGCGGCATCAAACACAAAATCGGGCGCAAACACATCGCCTGCGGCCAGCCAGAAGGCCGGGGGCAGTTGCGGCAGGGCACGGGCAATGCCACCTGCAGTCTCTAGCGCTTGGCCGCAATCTAGCTCTTCACGCGAGTAGTGCAGTTGCAGGCCGCTGTCCGCCCAGCGCTGGTTCAGGTGGGCGGGGATTTGCTCGCCCAGCCAAGCGGTGTTGACCACGATGTGCGCCACCCCATCGCGCTGCAAGGCGGCCAAATGCCAATCCAGCAGGGCTTGCCCGCCTACGGTTAGCAACGGTTTGGGGGTGGTATCGGTTAGAGGCCGCATCCGCGAGCCACGGCCTGCCGCCAAAAGCATGGCGGCGGGGGGGAAAGGTGCTGTACTACTCATAAGTTGGCAAGCATATACAGAAAAGCCCCCGCACTTGGCAAGCAAGGCGGGGGCTGTGGGCTAGAAGCCAGGCTCTAGGTGGTAACGCTAAAGCGGCTTAGCGCAGCTTAATCAGCATCGCTGTCGATGGTGGGAGCATCGGCATCGGCCATAGCGGCGGCTAATTCCGCCTCTTCGGCCTCGGCAATGGCACGGCGCTCGGCCTCGTCCATTTTGTCCTTGGCTTTGCGTGCTTGGTGGTAGGCCAAGCCCGTACCGGCAGGAATCAAGCGGCCGACGATGACGTTTTCCTTGAGGCCACGCAGCTCGTCGCGCTTGCCCATGATGGCCGCCTCGGTCAGCACACGGGTGGTCTCCTGGAAAGAGGCCGCCGAGATAAAGCTGTCGGTCGATAGCGACGCCTTGGTAATGCCCAGCAGGATGTTGGAGTAGGTGGCAGGAATCTTGCCTTCCTTCTGCATCGCCTCGTTGGTGTTGAGGATTTCGCTGCGCTCGACCTGCTCGCCCTGAATGTAGGTGGTCTCGCCGGGGTTTTCCACCACCACACGGCGCAGCATCTGGCGCACGATGACTTCAATGTGCTTGTCGTTAATCTTCACGCCTTGCAGACGGTACACGTCCTGCACTTCGTCAACGATGTAACGCGCCAGTTCTTCAATGCCCAACAGGCGCAGAATGTCTTGCGGGTCTGCCGGGCCATCGACCACGTGCTCGCCCTTGTTGACCACCTGGCCTTCGTGCACCAGCACGTTTTTCTCTTTGGGGATCAGCTCTTCCCAGACGTGGCCATCGGGGTCGGTGATCTGCAGGCGCACCTTGCCTTTGGTCTCCTTACCGAACGAGATGGTGCCGGTTTGCTCGGCCAGCGTGCCCTTGTCCTTGGGCGTACGCGCCTCGAACAGCTCGGCCACGCGGGGCAGACCGCCGGTAATGTCGCGGGTTTTCTGGCCTTCGACCGGAATACGCGCCAACACCTCACCAGGGCCCACCTCCTGGCCGTCTTTAATCTGAATCAGCGCGCCCACCTGGAAGCCAATGGCCACAGGCATTTCCGTGCCAGGGATTTTGACCTCTTCGCCCTCGGCATCAATCAGACGCACCAAGGGGCGCACTACCTTGGTAGAGCCACGGCGTTTAGGGTCAATCACCACCAGGGTGGATAGGCCGGTGACTTCGTCCATCTGCTGGGCGACGGTCAAGCCCTCTTCGATGTTCTCGAAGCGCACCTTACCGGCGTACTCAGTGATGATGGGACGGGTCAATGGATCCCAATGCGCCAGAATGGTGCCGGCCTCAATCGCCTCATCAGGCTTGATATTGAGCACCGCGCCATAAGGCACTTTGTGGCGCTCACGCTCACGGCCATTGTCGGTAACGACGATTTCGCCAGAGCGCGAAATTACCACCAGCTCGCCCTTGGTGTTGGTCACATAGCGCATGGTGGCGTTAAAGCCAATCACCCCCTTGGACTTGGCCTCCACGCTGGAAGCCACTGCCGCACGCGAAGCCGCACCACCAATGTGGAAGGTACGCATGGTCAGCTGCGTGCCGGGCTCACCGATCGACTGGGCG
>CAZMMM010000117.1:0-6425 GCA_964567385.1 uncultured Comamonas sp. | reverse complement strand
TCATGATGATTTCCTTGAAAGGGTTAAACGGCTGGGGCAAACCAAGGAGCCTTGAGTTGTGTTTGCACTGTGATGGCTTTGAGGTGTGTGTACATATTCAGTGTTTCTTGGCAGAACTCGCTGCCGATGCCACTTTCCTTGAAGCCACCAAAGGGTGAGCCACTGGACAAATTGAAATAGTTGTTGATCCAGACGTTGCCCGCTTCGAGTCGATCAGCGGTGTCGTGAGCCCAGCGCAGATTTTGGGTATATAGGCCAGCGGCTAGGCCGTAGCGCACATCATTGGCTTCGTGCACCACCTGATCCCAATCTTTCCAGCGTAGCACTGACAACACGGGGCCAAAAATCTCCTCTTGGGCAATGCGGCTGTTGTTAGTAGTTTCGAACACCGTAGGTTGAAAGAACCAGCCAGCCTCACAGCCCGCTACCTCAGCGCGTTGGCCACCCGTGATGAGTTTGGCGCTTTGCTTACCAATATCGATATAGGACTGCACACGCTGCCCTTGATGTGGTGATACCAGACAGCCCAGCAACGGCCCCTGCTCCGTAGGAGCGGCAACACGGATGCGCTCCATACTGGCTTTGAGCTTGTCGATGAAATCGTCGTAAATCGCATCGTGCAGGAATAGGCGTGTACCAGCCAGGCAGGACTGGCCATTGCAGTACATGGAGGCAAACGTGACGTTATCGACAATGGCATCCATGTCATCTGGTGTGATGTCTGGAAAGACAATGTTGGGGCTTTTCCCGCCAAGCTCCAGGGAGACAGGTATCAAACGCTGCGCCCCAGCCGTCGAAACAATACGCCCCACTTCGCTGCTGCCTGTAAAAGCGATTTTTTGTACTTGCGGGTGAGCGGTGAGCGCCGCACCGACTTCTTCGCCCATGCCGGGCACTACATTGATAACCCCCGGAGGAAAGATGTCGGCAATCAGCTTGCATAGCTCCAGCGTGGATAGGGAGGCATTCTCGTCAGGCTTGAGCACCACCGTATTTCCGGCAGCCACAGCAGGGGCAATCTTGAATGCGGCCATGATGGCAGGCACATTCCAGGGGATGATTTGCCCACATACGCCATAAGGCTCGCGCTTGGCCAGTAGGTAGCCGTTTGGTATTGGACGACCAAAGCCCTCATGTGTCACAGCAGCTGCGGCGAAGTAGCGGTATTGCGCAACGGCGATGCTGTGATCCAGCCCGGTTTCCCATAGGCCACGGCCAATATCCAGGGTGTCAATCATTTGCAAGCGCGGCAGATCTGCCTCAATCGCGTCAGCCAGGCGGTTCAGGCAGTGCGCGCGCTCTTCAGGTTGCAAAGCCCGCCAAGCTGGAAAGGCTCGCGCCGCCGACTGCACAGCCGCATCAATATCAGCAGCATTGCAGCGTGCAATTCGTGCCAAGGGTGTGCCATTGGCTGCGTTTACAGCAGGAAAGCTGGCACCGGTAACAGGTTGAAAGCGGTTGTCAATGAAAGCGCCGTAAGAATCGGACAGGCCAAGCTCAAGAGGGGTGCTCATAAAGTCTCCTAGTAAAAATAATGCTCATGCCATCTACCCTGAATAGGGTTGCTGGCAGAGTCAATGTAGGAGACGGCTGAGTAAGCCGCTAGCCGGAAGTTGCGATTAACGCAGCCGACTATCCGCTTCTGGTGATTTTGAGAGTGGTGCTAGGCAGCTCGCCAAATTGCGCTCGGTAGGAGGCTGCAAAACGCCCCAGATGAGCGAAGCCGTGCATGAGTGCGATGCTGGAGATGTCTGCTTGTGGGTTGCTCTGTAAATGCTGCCGTATGGCGTGCAAGCGCAATTGGCGTAGCCAAGCCACCGGAGAGTTATTGAAGTAAGTCTGACAGACCGCGTTAAGCTGCCGCTCTGACAAGGCCGCAGCCTGCGCCATATCAGCCAAGCCAATGGGACTGGTGAGGTTCTGACACACATACTCGTGCAGGCGCTCCAGCCTGAGTTTGATGTGGGTGGGTGTGCGGTCATCAAACCTTTTCAGGGGGTCTGATTGCTTGAGTGGTGGTGTTGTGCTGTCGGCAAACTGCATTAGCAAAAAAAGTGCCAATCCCTGCTCTGCATGCTCAATCCACGGCTGGCTTGATGGTGCATGGTAGTAAGCAGGGTGCTGCCAAGACATCAACGCCTCCAGCTGCTGTCGCCAGTGTTGGCTTCGCGTGGTGTCTAACAACAGACTAGGGGCATGCAGAAATCTACGGTAAAGCGCTTCACTATTGAACTGCTTAGATGCACGAGCCAGGGCTGCATGGGGAATACGCAGAATGAGCTGCTCACTAGCCTGTGCCCAATGCAGGCGTATGCCTTTGCTTGGTGTGGTGATGATGGCCCTTTGTGCAGATACGGTCTGTCGCTTGCCGTCTGACTCAATTTCAATTGCCTGCGCCAAGGAAAAATGTACTAAGGAAAAACCTTGGTATAGCTCTGGGAAGATGTTTACCGAACTGCCATATTGAAGTGCGTACAAGGATAGCTGTTGTCCCTTTTGCCGATACAGGCGGGTATCAGCTGCCCCACCGTGCCAGTGCAAACGGTGGTCACACAGCTCATTGGCAATGACGGCATGGGTCTCACTACGCTCGGTGGAGCGCAGTAGGCATTGGTCATACAGAGTATTCAGTGCGTGCATGGACATTTCCTGAATATAGATAAAAGGTGCTCTGGGAAGGCCGATTGTTTGTGGGTGGCCAAAGGCGTTGCCTCATGGACGGTGAGTGTAGTGTTTTGTCTTTTTATGTGAATAGGGGGAGGCGCTGCCCATTACGCCTGCTGTAAGCATCGGCTTCCTATAATGCCCGCGCCTGCTGTTCCCGCAGTGGCGCAGCACGCTTCCCGAGCACCAAACAAGCATAGATAAACAGGAGACAGTCCATGACAACAGACACGATGGCCGCAGTGCGCAGCCGTACCGAGCAGGCTTTGGCCTCTGGTGATTTAAGCCCTTTGCAAACCAGCGAGGCAGTGGTGCAGGACGGAGGGCTGTCCTTTATTGTGCGCTGGGCGGCTTCTTTGGCGGCTAAGGATGCTGCTGCTCCCGTGGTGCTACCCGGTGGGCCGCGTGACCCGAACTTCAATCCATTTTTGCCACCAGACCCGGCCTTGACAGTGGGGCCGATTGGCAGTCAGCACACCATCATCTTGAATAAATTCCCCGTCTGCTTACACCACTTGGTTTTGGCGCGGCGGGAGTTTTTTGAACAGCTGACCCCGCTGGAACTGTGCGATTTTGAGGCCATGGCGCAGCTGCTGTGCGGCTATGGTGGTCTGGGCTTTTACAACGGTGGCGCTGCTGCCGGGGCCAGCCAGCGGCACAAGCATGTGCAATGGCTGCCTGGCGAGGCGGGTAATGCCAGCATGCAGCAACTGGCTCAGAGCATGCCTGCTGATGCTGTAAGCGGCCAGCCGTATCAGCACCCGGCGTTGTCCTTTAAGCATGTGCTGTTCAAAGTGGATGCAAGCCACGGCGCAGAGGTACAGGCCAGCGCGGCGGCGCTGCTGGCGGCCTATACCCAGGGCTGCGCTTATCTGGGCTTGGTGCAGGGGGCGGATGGTCTGCTGCCGTCCTACAACCTGTTGGCAGGTGAAGGCTGGTTGCTGATGCTGCAGCGCAGCCAGGAACATTTTGAGGGCATCTCCATCAACGCCCTATCTTTTGGCGGCACGATTTATGTGCGCCAGCCTGAGCAGTTAGAGCTGATTGCCCAGACTGGGGCGCTGAAGGCTTTGGCTGCAGTGGCTTTGCAGCCGTAAAAGTATTTCAAAGCCTGGGAAAAAGAAAAGCGCCGTGCAAGGCGCTTTTCTTTTGTATGAAGGCGGTGCTTAAAACACCCCGCCAATACCCATCAGCTCGTGCAGCTCCATAGGCTTGCTGTTAAGGATGAAGCGGCCATTGGCGTATTCCAGCTCAGTGCGCAGTTGCTGCGCTTGCTGTTGCAGCAGGCCGCGCTCTAGCATGGTGTTGAGGCGCTCGGCCACGCCTTGGCCTACGGCTTCGGCCAGCTCTTCTTCGTCATAGTCGCTATTCATGCTTTGCAGCAGTTGGCGGTAGTCTTTGCTTACTTTGTCTGCCAGCAGCATTTGCAGCACGGTTTTGGGCAGCTCTAGCTGGATGCGGCCCTCCACATCACGGTCGGGGTTGAAGGCTTGCAGGTCGTCCCCACCGGTGTAGCGCAGGCGGGCTTGCAGGTTGACGGGGCCTTCTGCGGTTTCCAGGCCAAGGCGGGTGATGGCCAGCTCTGGCTTTTGGCGCAGCAGCTGGGGCAGGCTGGCAAGTAGCGCGGCGGTGAACGCTTCTTCGCTTTGCATTTCTTCTTCATAAAGCATGGTGTTGAACTGTTCTAGCCAGCCAGTATCCAGGTGGGACAGTTGCATGCTCAGGCCCAGATTTTTGCCCTCGTGTTCGCGGCTGCCATCGTTGAGGGTGGCTTGGGCAGCCTGCATATTAAGCAGCATTTTGGCGCTCTGGCCTTCTAGCTCGGTGCTGGTGTTGATGCGAATATCGCGGGCTTGGAGCAGCTGGGGGTTGTCCGCGTCAGTCACCGTCATGGTGGTTATGGTGAAGCTGGCGGGCCCCGTCCAGAGCTGGCTATTGGGCGCTTTGGCGGCTTTGGTTTCTACCGCCATGTCCTGCCATTGCAGCTGCACGCCTTCGGTGTTTTTCAGGCCCAGGGCTGGGGCTTTGGCCCAGCCGTCAAACAGGTTTTGGTCGGCGCTGACATTCCATTGGGATTGCATGCCGCCCCAGCTGAGGCGGGAGTCATCTTCTAGCGTGACTTGCAAGCTGGGGGAGTTGACCAAGTGCTGGCTGGCGCCGCTCCAGTCAAAAGTGCTGCTGCCCTCTAGCAGTGGCCGGTCTTGCAGCGCGCTGATGAAAGCGGCAGAGCTGCCCTTGGGCGCACCTAAGCGCGTGTGTACTTTGGCGGCCTTGCCCTGCGGCCAGGGGCCATGCTGGATGTTGTGCTGGGCGGTAAATTCGAGGACTTCTTCGCCAGTGTTGAGCGTCCACAGGGTTTGTGCCTGGGCGCTGAGCAGGCCGCGCTGATAGCTTTGCACCTCTGCTTTTAGGCCAGGGCTGTGCCATTGTTGCAACTGGGCGTGAAAACCCTGTTCAATTTTTTGCCCGAGGTAGTAGGAGCCGCCCAGGGCCGCCCCACCTGCAACCAAGCCCAGGCCAAGCAGGCCAGTGAGTACTTTGTTCATAATTATTTACCCCAGCTATCACGCAAACCAGTAATTTTGTTGAACACCGGCTTGTCTGCGCGGTGGTCTATGCGGTCGGCCACAAAGTAGCCAAAGCGCTCAAACTGGTATTTGTCGTCCGGCTGGGCGCTGGCTAGGCTGGGTTCGACGTAGGCGGTGACGGTTTTGAGGCTGTCGGGGTTGAGCAGTGCCAGAAAATCCTTGCCGCCAGCGTCCGGCTGGGCATCGGTGAACAGGCGGTCGTACAGGCGCACTTCGGCCTCTACCGCGTCGTGCTGGCTGACCCAGGTGATGGCGGCTTTCACCTTCACGCTGTCTGCGCCGGGTGTGCCGCTTTTGGTGTCGGGTACAACGGTGGCCAGCACTTTGGTGATTTGGCCATTGGTATCTTTTTCGCAACCGGTGCATTCGATGACGTAGCCGCCTTTGAGGCGCACTTTGTTGCCGGGGAATAGGCGCTTGTAGCCTTTGGGCGGGGTTTCTTCAAAGTCTTCACGCTCAATCCACACTTGGCGGCCTAGGCCAAACTGGCGCTGGGGGATGTTTTCCCCCTTGGGCAGGGCGGGTAGTTCGCAGGCTTCGATATGCGCGTCGCTGCCAAAGACTTCTGCCCAGTTAGTCAGTTCCAGGGCAACGGGGTCGAGTACCACCATAGCGCGGTGGGCTTGGTGTTCCAGGTCTTCGCGCAGGCATAGCTCTAGCAGGCTGTAGTCAATCCAGGCGTAGTCTTTGGTCACGCCGATGCGTTCGCAAAAGTCGCGGATGGAGGCGGGCGTAAAACCACGGCGGCGCAGTCCCATGATGGTGGGCATGCGCGGGTCGTCCCAGCCGCTGACGATGCCGTTATCCACCAGGTGTTTGAGCTTGCGCTTACTGGTAACAACATAGGTCAGGTTCAGGCGCGAGAACTCGTACTGGCGCGATTGGGGGGTCACAATCAAGCCGCCTTCGCGCAGGTGGTCTAGCAGCCAATCGTAGAAGGGGCGTTGGTCTTCAAACTCTAGCGTGCAGATGCTGTGGGTGATGTGCTCTAGCGCGTCCTCAATCGGGTGGGCGAAGGTGTACATGGGGTAGATGCACCATTGGTCGCCCGTGTTGTGGTGGGTGGCGCGGCGGATGCGGTAAATCGCAGGATCGCGCATATTGATGTTGGGCGCGGCCATGTCGATTTTGGCGCGTAGCACGGCAGCGCCGTCGGCCAGCTTGCCGTCTTTC
>CAZMMM010000116.1:0-6431 GCA_964567385.1 uncultured Comamonas sp. | reverse complement strand
CACCGCGGAAGCCCAGACGGCTGTTCACGTTGCCGCCGGGGCTGGTCAGGCCATAGGCGTTTTCGTTGCCGTTTACATAGGTCAGGCCGGTGTCAACAACACCGTACAGGGTTACAGAAGACTGGGCCAGAGCTACGCCGGAAGCAGCCAGGGCAGCCAGGGCGATTAGGGATTTTTTCATTGCAATTACTCCAAGGTTGACAGAGAGGGCGTGGCGGCGCTCTTTTCAGCAGCTCACGCCAACCTCCTTTGCGGGAAGCTAGCGCTATTGCACCAGAGGCACAGCCTGTTCGTAAAGGAAATGTCTGTTTAGAGGGGGTGATTTGTCAATTTTCGTTGTGCTGTTGCAACATTGCCGAATTCTTAGCGGCCAGGATAGGCGCGGATGGCTTCAGCCAGGGCGGCAATGCCCTGGTCAATCTGCGCGGGCGAGACCGTGACGTAAGACAGGCGCAGGCTGTTGACCTCGGGGTCAGTGGGGTAGAACGGCGCACCGGGCACAAAGGCCATGCCCCTATCCACAGCCAGGGGCAGCAGTTGCTGCGCGTCCATGCCCTGGGGCAGGCGCACCCATAGGAACATGCCGCCTACGGGGCGCGTCCAGCTCACATCCAGGCCAGCCATTTCGCGCTCCAGGGCGGCCAGCATTACGTCGCGCTGGGCTTTGTAGAGGCTGCGAATGGTGGGGATATGCGTATCCAGAAAGTTGTCCTGTATCACTTCTGCGACCAGGCGCTGGTTGAAGGTGGGGGTGTGCAAATCGCACGCCTGCTTGGCCTGTACCAGCTTGCCGTAGATGGCTTTGGGCGCAACCACAAAACCCAGGCGCAGACCTGGGGCCAGCACTTTGGAAAACGACCCCATGTAAATCACCCCCTCAGGGTTGCGGGCGGCCAGGGGCAGGGGGGCTTCGCCCTCAAAGCGCAAGTCGCCGTAGGGGTTGTCTTCCAGCAGGGGGATGTTGAGTTCCCGCGCCTTTTCCACCAGCGCTGCACGGCGCTCTTCGCTCATGGTGCGGCCTGTGGGGTTTTGGAAGTTGGGCAGCACATAGGCAAGGCGTGCTTTGTCTGCGCCGCTGCCGACCTGAGCGGCAAAATCTTCGACCAGCATGCCTTCATCATCACTGGCTACGCCCACGGGGACGGGCTCCATCGGGGCGAAGGCTTGCAATGCACCCAGATAGGTGGGGCGCTCTACCAGAATGCGGCTGCCTTTATCCATAAACACCTTGGCCACCAAATCCAGCGCTTGCTGCGAGCCGCCAACAATCAGCACCTGTTCTGGGTCCACATCCCAGGGCAGCATATCGGCCACGGCCTGGCGCAGGGGCAAATAGCCTTCGGTGGTGGAGTACTGCAGGGCGGTTGCGCCGTCGCGCTGCAAAACGGTTTGGCAGGCGGCTTCAAAGGCCTTGATGGGGAAAGTTTGCGGCGAGGGCAGACCGCCAGCCATGCTGATAATGCCGGGCCGGTCAGTGAGCTTGAGGATTTCGCGGATGGCGGAAGAGTTCATCTTGGCAGCGCGAGCCGCCAGGGTCCAGGAAGAAGTCATAGGGCGTTTAAAACAAGGCTGAATGAAAAACGGGGGAGGGCGGACACAAGCGCTGCAAGGCCAGCCAGCGGTAGCCGCTTATTGTGGGGCAAATACAGGTTTCATAAGCATTTAGGCACTCAACATCCATACGCCTGTGCCTGCCAAGATGGCCGCCATGCAGCGGTTGAACCACAGTAGCCGCTGGCCCTGCGCTAACCAATGGCGCAACAAAGCCCCCAAGCTGGCATAGGCCAAATTGCTGGTCAAGGCAAAAAACACCATCACTGGCAGCACCACAGACAGGCGCAGCTGCCACTGGCTTTGGCCGCTGACCCAGCCGGCCACAATGGTCAGGGCCAGCAGCCAAGCCTTGATGTTGACAAACTGCAGCAGCACGCCTTGGGCAAAGCCTACTTGCAGCTGCCCCTGCTGCGCTTGGGCCAACTGGCTGCTGCCCGCCAGTCGCCAGGCCAGCCACAGCAGATAGCCCACGCCCAGTAGTTTGATGGCCCAGCCCAGGGCAGGCATTTGCGCCACCAACGCGCCCACGCCTGCCGCGCATAGCAGCAGGAGCAGCGCCCAGCCCACAGGCACGGCGCACACAAAGCGCAGCGCCCGCCCCAGCCCGTAGTTAGCGGCGATGGCGGTGGATAGGGCGGTGTTAGGCCCAGGGGTAAAGCTCATGGCGGTGGCCAAAAGCAGCAAGGCGGACAATTCATTCCAGGGCATAGCGCACAATCAGGGTAGGCCAGCGAGTGGCTGGCGTAATGAAACAGGAGCGGAAAGGAAACGCAATGACGCAAGCAGCAGTGAACAACGCAGAGGTACAAAGCGCCGAAGGCTACGCGGGTGATATTAGCCCCGATGTGGCTTGGCGCTGGGTGCAGGCCGGTCAGGCTGTGCTGGTGGATGTGCGCACCAGCGCCGAGCTGGCCTGGGTAGGGCAGGTGCCAGGCAGTCAGTCGGTCGTGTGGAAGCAATGGCCGGGCATGCTGGAAAATGCAGATTTTGATGCACAAATCCAAGCCGCCACCCCAGCGGGCATGAAGCTGGTGCTGTTGTGCCGCAGCGGCGCACGCTCTATCGCTGCCGCCCGCCGCGCCACGGCTTTGGGGCTGGAGGCTTACAACATCCTGGAAGGCTTCGAGGGTGAGCTGGATGAACACCAGCAGCGTGGGCGGCGCAATGGCTGGCGCCAGCGCGGCCTGCCCTGGGTGCAAAGCTGATAGGGCAGTCAGCCACCGCCAAAAAAAAATGCCCTGCGGCAAAGGCAGGGCGTTTTGCTTGGGGCGCGTGCTGACTTATTCAGCCAGGGGCGGAATGCGCAGCTTTTGGCCAGGATAGATTTTGTCGGGGTGACTCAGCATGGGCTTGTTGGCCTCAAAAATCACAGGGTACTTATTGGCGTTGCCATAGTATTTTTTGGCAATAGCGCTCAGGGTGTCGCCGCGCACCACATCGTGGTACTGCGCCTCAGGCTCGGGGTTGGTCACGGTCATGAGGTTTTCCACCTCTTGCACGCTGGCCACGTTGCCGCAGCATAGAGTGACTTTTTCCTTGGCGGCCTGGGTGGGTGCAGCACCTTGCACCGTCACCTTGCCCTGGCTGCCATCAAAGGCTACTTGCAGGGACTCCAAACCCAAGTCTTGCGCCTGTATGTAGGTGGCAATGGCTGCTGCGGCTTTGGCGCTTGGGTCTTCTGCTGCGGTAGTAGGACTAGCAGCCGCTGCTGGGGCCGCAGTGGCTTCTGCGGCTTTGGCTTCCTTACCGCCAAATAGTTTTTCGCCAGCGTCTTTGATAAAGCTAAATAAACCCATGGTGTCGTTTCTCCTTCAAACCTAGATTGCAAATCAGCCTGCGCAGCAGCGACGGCTTGCGCAGGTTACTCCTTCGCCTTGCTGAGTTGGGCTTGGCTTAAGTAGATAAATGTAGCGGCTTACGCGATGCCAGATACCGCAACGGCCATGTGCAGACAAAAAAATTCATAATGCGGGCGCAGCCCCCCCATGCTGCCCCCGCGCTGGCCTCTTGGCCCCAAGCAAGTAAAACCCTAGATAATGCCCACCTTATGACGTTTCTGGCCATAGACATAGGCAACACCCGCTTGAAGTGGGCGATGTACGAAGCCCCCCACCCCGGCGCTGCTTTGCTGGCCCAAGGGGCAGAGTTTTTAGAGCAAATCGAGCGCCTGGCCGATGGCCCCTGGAGCAGCCTGCCCGCCCCCACCAGCATGCTAGGCTGCGCGGTAGCGAGCGAGGCCGCCCGCCAGCGCGTGCATGAGCAAATCGACCAAATGCTGGGCTGGGATGTGATGGCGCAGTGGGTCGTCCCCTCAGCGGCAGAAGCCGGGGTGCGCAATGGCTACGACCAGCCCCTGCGCCTGGGCGCTGACCGCTGGGTGGCCATGATTGGCGCGCGCCACCGCATCTTGCAGCGCGGCACGGCACGCCCCTTGGTGGTGGTCATGGTGGGCACAGCAGTCACCGTGGATGCTTTGGATGAGCAAGGGCAATTTCTGGGCGGGCTGATACTGCCCGGCCACGGCATCATGTTGCACGCCCTAGAGACGGGCACGGCAGGGCTGCATGTGCCCACGGGGGTCGTCTCCCCTTTTCCCACCAACACCAGCGACGCGCTAACCAGCGGCGGCACCTACGCCATTGCCGGGGCGGTAGAGCGCATGTACCAGCACCTCTACCTGCGCTGCCACATGGAGCCAGCATGCATCATGGCTGGCGGTGCAGGCTGGAAGATGGTGCCCAGCATGACGCGCCCGTTTGAGCTGGTAGATAACCTGGTGTTTGAAGGCCTGCTAGTCATGGCCGAGCAGCGCGAAGCACAGCGGCTGGCCGCATTAACACCCACCGCAGCCGCCGTATTACAGGCCAGCGCAGGAGGGGCACGGCCCCCCGCAGAAAGGGCGAGCTTGACCGCCCCCTCCGCAGCGGTATCTGCCCTCTCAGCGCTCTCGCAATTCAATTCTGGCCCTGGCTCGGTGTAAGCCAGCGGCCCTTCAATTTTTTCAAAGGCAAACTATGATTTTGGTCACAGGCGGCGCTGGCTTTATCGGCGCTAACTTTGTGCTGGAATGGTTAGAGCACCGTGATGAGCCGGTGCTCAACCTCGACAAACTCACCTACGCAGGCAATCTGCACAACCTGGACAGCCTGCAAGGCGATAGCCGCCACATCTTTGTGCAGGGCGATATTGGCGACCGCGCCCTGCTAGAGCGCCTGCTGGCCGAGCACCGCCCCCGTGCCATCATTAACTTTGCGGCGGAAAGCCATGTGGACCGCTCCATTCACGGCCCTGAAGACTTTATCCAGACCAACGTAGTCGGCACCTTCCGCCTGCTGGAGGCCGTGCGCCACCACTGGCAAAGCCTGGCCGCGCCAGAGCAGCAAGCCTTTCGCTTTCTGCACGTCAGCACCGATGAAATCTACGGCACGCTAGAACCGGATGCCCCCGCCTTCACCGAAACGCACAACGTTGAACCCAACAGCCCCTACAGCGCCAGCAAGGCCGCCTCTGACCACCTGGTACGCGCCTGGCACCACACCTACGGCCTGCCGGTGCTCACCACCAATTGCAGCAACAACTACGGGCCGCTGCACTTTCCGGAAAAACTCATCCCGCTGATGATTGTCAACGCCCTGGCGGGCAAGCCCCTGCCCATTTATGGCGACGGCATGCAAGTGCGCGACTGGCTGTATGTACGCGACCACTGCCGCGCCATTGCCCGCGTGCTGGACGCTGGCCGCCTGGGCGAGGTCTATAACATTGGCGGCTGGAACGAGAAGCCCAATATCGACATCGCCCACACCGTCTGCGCCCTGCTGGACGAGCTGCGCCCCCGCGCCGACGGCCAAAGCTACCGCCAGCAAATCACCTACGTCACCGACCGCCCCGGCCACGACCGCCGCTACGCCATTGATGCCCAAAAAATCGAGCGTGAACTAGGCTGGAAGCCCGCCGAAACCTTTGAAACCGGCATCCGCAAAACCGTGCAGTGGTACTTGGACAACCCCGAATGGGTCGCGCAGGTGCAAAGCGGCAGCTATCGGGACTGGGTGGCCAAGCAGTACGGGGCGGACGAATGACGAACATCCTGCTATTCGGTAAAAGCGGACAAGTAGGCTGGGAGCTGCAACGCAGCCTATCGCTGCTGGGGCAAGTCACCGCCCTGGATTGGGACAGCAGCACCCATTGCGGCGATTTTGCCCAGCCCGAAGGCATACGCGCTACGGTGCGGGCGCTGGCACCAGACATCATCGTCAACGCCGCTGCCCATACTGCTGTGGATAAAGCAGAAAGCGAACCCGCGCTGGCGCAGCTTTTGAACGCCACCAGCGTTGGCGTACTGGCCGAAGAAGCCGCCCGCCTGGGCGCATGGCTGGTGCACTACAGCACCGACTATGTGTTTGACGGCAGCGGCAACCGCCCCTGGCAGGAAGGCGACACCCCCGCCCCCCTGTCCGTCTATGGCAGCAGCAAGCTGGAAGGTGAGCGCCTGATTGCCCAATCAGGCTGCCAGCATTTAATTTTGCGCACCAGTTGGGTCTATGCCGCCCGTGGGGGCAACTTTGCCAAAACCATGCTGCGCCTAGCGCAAGAGCGCGAACGCCTAACGGTGATTGACGACCAATACGGCGCACCCACCGGCGCAGACCTGCTGGCCGATGTCACCGCTCACGCCCTGCGCCATGTGCGCCAGCACCCGCAGGATGGCGGCTTGTACCACTGCGTAGCTGCCGGAGCCACCACTTGGTATGACTACGCCCAACTGGTGATTGCGCATGGCCGCCAGGCTGGCCTACCCATTTGCGCCACAGAGATTGCGCCCGTGCCCACCAGCGCCTTCCCCACCCCGGCGCAGCGCCCGCACAACTCGCGCCTGG
>CAZMMM010000115.1:0-6449 GCA_964567385.1 uncultured Comamonas sp. | reverse complement strand
GCCTTGGATATCGGCATGGGCCAAGCGTTTGTCAAAGAACACGCTGGCGGTGTAGCGCTTGACCAACTCGCTCATGGGCTCGGTAAAGAGGGAGGACCAAGCCTGTGCCTTGGTGGCGAGTTGGTTGGCCGAGGGCTGATTGGGAGATGGGGCAGACATAGAGGTAATAATTTCCAGACGGTATAAACAAGACGAAGACGCAACAGCACAACAGACACCCACCGGATGCCTTATGCACAAACCTGAAATTCTACCCAGTGCGCCCAGCCCCAGCCCCCAGCATGGGGCTTGGATGCTGGATGCCTGCCAGCTTGGCGTGGTGCTACGCACCGTGCTGGCAGTGCAACTGCTTTTGGCCGTAGCGGCTTTGTACAGCGGCGCATGGGGGCTGAACCTGCTGTGGCATTGGGCCTGGCTGACTAGCGGTGGCCTGCTGGGTAGCCTGGGTTGGTTGCTGCTTACTTGCGCTAGCAAGCGTTGGCTGCAACAACGCCCCGCCTGGCTGCAATACGGCTGGGGGGTGGTGCTGGGCATGGGCTGTGGGGCGCTGGCCAGTGCGGTGTTGGCGTTTACTGACCCATCCAGCCCCTTGCCCGCCCAGCATTGGGGGGCGAATATGCTGACGGCTGGTTTGCTGGCGGCCTTGCTAATGGGCTGGCTGGCACTGCGCAATCAGGGGCGCACGCCAGCGGCCACCACAGCGCAACTGGCCTTGCTGCAAGCGCGTATCCGCCCGCATTTTTTATTCAATGCTTTGAACAGCGCCATCGCCTTGGTGCGAGAGCAGCCCGCCCAGGCCGAGGCATTGCTGGAGGATTTAAGCGACCTGTTTCGCGCCGCCCTGCAAGAGCAGCGCAGCACCATCCCCCTGGCTGAGGAAGTGGAGCTGGCCCAGCGCTATCTGGCCATTGAGCAACTGCGCTTTGGCCCGCGCATGCGCGTGCAATGGCAGGTGCAGCCGCAGGCGCTGGATTGCCAGGTTCCGCCCCTGCTGCTGCAACCGCTGGTGGAAAACGCCGTCAAGCATGGGGTGGAGGGATTGGAAGAGGGGGCGCAAATCCGCATTGGCGTTTACGCCCACAGTGCCGCCTATATAGGTATTACCGTCACCAATACCACGGGTGAGTCAGTCCACGCTAACCGTAAAGGCTTGGGCATGGCGCTAGCCAATGTGCGCCACCGCCTGCAACTGATGTATGACGTGGATTGTGGCTTCGCATACAAGCACCGGCATGGCGTGTTTCAGGTGCGCCTGCGCCTGCCGCGCCAGCGCCTGCATCAAGCGGCTTTGCCCGCTTCAGGAAGGAAATAAGCATGCATATTTTGATGGTGGATGATGAGCCGCTGGCCCGCTCCCGCCTGCGCCTGCTGCTGGGGGAGTGCCAAGACCCCCAACAGCCCTGGATGGTGAGCGAAGCCGCCAATGCCAGCCAGGCCATGCAGGTGTTGCAGCAGCAGCCAGCGGTGGATGTGCTGCTGCTGGATATTCAAATGCCCGGCACCAGTGGCATGAGCCTGGCGCAGACCGTGCAGCAACTGCCCCAGCCACCGCTGATTATTTTCGTGACGGCGCATAGCCAGTACGCCGCCCAGGCGTTTGACGTGCAAGCCTGCGACTACCTGACCAAGCCCGTGCGCCTTGTGCGTCTGCAACAGGCTTTAGGCAAGGCCAAAGCAGCGCTGGCACTGCGCCCTCAACCCAGCAGCCACCAGCCCTTGGCTGAACTGAGCGTGCCCGTAGGGCAGGGCGGCCAAACTGAGTTCATGCCGCTAGCGCAGGTGGTGTACATCAAGGCTGAACTTAAAAGCCTGGTGCTGCACACCGCCCACCGTAGCTGCGTATTTGAAGGCAGCCTGCAAGAGCTGGAGCAGCGCTTTGCCCCTGCACTGCTGCGCATACATCGCAGCTTTTTGGTTCCAGTGGCCCAAATGCGCTGCCTGGAGCGTGCCCCGGCTGAGCAAGGTGCTGACGCTTGGCAACTACGCCTGCACAGCCTGCCTGATGCCCTGCCCGTCTCCCGCCGCCAACTGCCCGCCGTGCGTGAAGGGCTGAAACAACGCCAGGAAGGGGCCGCTTAGCCCCGGGTTTTTGAAGTGACGGAAAGTTTCACATTTCGCCCTAACCAGCTTCTGGCCTGATAGGGCTACAATCAACAGGTTTAACGTTTTTCCTATCGGCAGCATTTGTTTTGCGCTATTCTTGATTTATGAAGCCTACATCTCGACCCGCTTTGCGCGTACTCCGTTGCTTGGTTGCCACCGCTTTCCTGGGAGCGGCGGCGGCGTATGCCAATGACAATGCTGAAATTGCTGATTTGCTCAAGCAAAACAAGCCGGCTGAGGCCCTTTCTGAAATTGAAAGCCGCCTCTCCTCCTCACCCAAAGACCCGCAGCTGCGCTTCTTGCAAGGTGTGGCTCAGGCAATGGCCAATAAGAACAAAGAGGCGATTGACACCTTCACCAAGCTGACCCAGGAATACCCTGAGCTGCCCGAGCCCTACAACAATCTGGCGGTGCTCTATGCCAACCAGAACCAGCTGGACAAATCGCGCCAGGCGCTGGAGCAGGCCATTCGCACCAACCCCAGCTACTCCACCGCCCATGAAAACCTGGGCGATATCTACGCCAAGCTAGCCAGTCAGGCTTACAGCAAGGCCTTGCAGCTTGATGGCAGCAACGCCAATTCGCTCAAGCCCAAGCTGTCCTTGATTCACGACTTGTTCAGCGCCACACCCGTAGCGGTGGCAGCTGCCCCCAAGCCTGCTGAGCCTGCCGTGGTTGTGAGCAAAGCAGAGCCTGCTCCCCCGCAGCCAGCCCCCGTGCCGCCGCCCGCGCCTGAGCTGGTCAAGCCCGCAGAACAACCTATTGTCCAGCCCAGCCCAGCACCCGCAGCACCTATCCTAGAGACTCAGCCCGTGGCCCAACCAGAGCCCAAGCCTGAACCGCCACCTGCGCCAAAACCAGCACGGCAACCTGCAGCAACCGCTGCTGGCAAGCCTGAGGCCGCTGTTGCCGCATGGGCACAAGCTTGGGCCGCCAAGGACATGAACGCCTACATCGGTGCTTATAGCCCTAACTTCCGCCCCGCTGGTGGCCAGGCACGCGCTGCTTGGGAGAAAGAGCGCCATGCCCGTATCGTTGGCAAGAAGAGCATCACCGTGCAGCTGTCTGACATGAAAGTCAAAGTCGATGGCAATAAAGCCTCGGTGGCGTTCTACCAGCAGTACCGCGCGGATGGCTTTAAGGCCAACACCCGTAAAACCTTGCAGCTGGAGCAGCGCCAAGGCAAGTGGCTGATTGTGAATGAGTCCACCGGTGGTTAAGCACCGCTTAGGCTATGGCCTAATCCGTGTTGCTACGCATCCATAAAAAAACAGGGGCCGCTAGTGGCCCCTTTCGTGTTTCGTGCTGATTGCTTTTCTACACCCACTGAATGCGGGCTTCACCGCTCTTGCAGGCCAGGCACGCAAAGCCCCAGGCCTGGTTGCGGTGTTGAGCGCTTTGCTGCTTTGCACGCCAGCCCCAGATGGCTTGGCCCAGACAGCCCCTCTGCTACAGGCGCAGACACGCCAAGCCGCCAGCCCTAAAAAAGCCACTGGCCGCGCTGCGCCTAAGAAAGCCGCTACCCCTGCAGCCCGTAAGCGCAAGCCTGCAGCGCGCAGTGCGCAGCCCACCCGCAGTAGCCGAGGGCGGGTAAGCCCTGCTGCAGCGGCCACCACCGCCACCGCCGCTGCTGCTACCACAGTGGCCATTGCTGCACCTAAGCCACCAATTCAGGCTGATGGTGTGGCCGAGCAGCGCTTACTGGAAGTGCTGGAGCTCACCAGCACTGGCCAGACTGAGCAAGCTTTAGCCAAGGCCCAGGCGCTGGTGCGCGACTACCCCAATTTTCAGCTGGCGCAATTGACGCTGGGGGATTTGTTGCTTGCGCGCGCCCACCCCTTGCATGAGCTGGGCAATGCCCAGGCACAGGCCCACACGCCCCAGGCAGCAGAGGTGTTGCAAGACCTACGCGCTGAATCCTGGCAGCGCGTGGCAGCGCAAAAAGCCGCTTTGCCAGTGGGCGCAGTGCCCCAGCAGTTCTTACAGGTGCCCCCCAGCTCGCGCCACGCGATTGCGGTGGATGCCTCGTTCTCGCGGCTCTACCTGTTTGAGAACACCGCCCAGGGACTGCGCCTGGTAGCGGACTACTACGCCTCAGTAGGCAAGCTAGGCATTGAAAAAGAGGTGGAGGGCGACCAGCGCACCCCCCTTGGCGTGTACTTCGTGACCAGCAAAATTCAGGCCAAAGCCTTGCCACCGTTTTATGGTGCGGGCGCTTTGCCGCTGAACTACCCCAACCCCCTGGACTTGCGCCGTGGCAAAACAGGGCATGGCATTTGGCTGCACGGCACACCGCCCGACCAGTTTGCCCGCGCACCACAGGCCACAGATGGTTGCGTGGCGCTGGCTGACCCTGATTTTGCGCGGCTACTGAGTACGGTGGATGTGCGCACCACCCCCGTAGTGATTGCCAAAGATTTGCAATGGGTGCAGCCCCAAAGCCTAGACACCATGCGCCAGGCCTTTGACATGATTCTGGATAGCTGGCATCAGGCCAAGACGGCAGGGGATATGGGCCTGCTGTTGAGCTTTTACGCGCCGGATTTCCAGGGCAGTAGAAAAATCAACCTGGCCAATTGGAGCCAGCAACTCAGCCGCGAGGTCAAGAGCTTGGCAGGCCGCAGTCTGGAGTTGAAAGACCGCTCCTACCTGCGTTGGTCGGATGAGGATGATGTCATGGTCGTCACCTTCGGCGAAGTGGCTGAAGGCTCTCGTACCGGCCCCACCCGCCGCCAATACTGGCGACGCAATGGCAGCTATTGGCAAATATTTTTTGAAAGTACGGTTTGAGCGTTAAGCCTCAAACCGCCGCAAGCGCAGCGCATTGGTCACGACAAACACACTGGACATAGCCATTGCGCCCGCCGCAAACATTGGCGAGAGCAGCGTTCCATTCACCGGATAGAGCAAGCCAGCGGCCACCGGAATCAAGGCCACGTTGTAGGCAAACGCCCAAAACAGGTTCTGGCGGATATTGCCCATCGTGGCTTTAGAGAGGGCAATGGCTTTTTGCACCCCGCCCATATCGCCAGACATCAAGACCACATCCGCCGCTTCCATGGCAATGTCTGTGCCCGTGCCAATGGCGATGCCGACATCGGCTTGGGCTAATGCGGGGGCGTCGTTAATGCCGTCGCCCACATAGGCCAGCGTACCAAAGCGCTTTTGCAGGCTTTGCACGGCTTCTACCTTGCCGCCGGGTAGGACTTCGGCCACCACCTCGTCAATGCCTAGTTGCTGGGCAATGGCTTGGGCGGTGTGGCGGTTGTCGCCGGTAATCATGGCGACCTTTAAGCCCAGTTGATGCAGGGCGGCAATGGCGGCGGGGGTGCTTTCTTTAATCGGGTCGGCCACGGCCAGCATGGCGGCAAGCTGTCCATTGACGGCGGCGTATAGCGGGGTTTTGCCTGCCTCGGCCAGGCTTTGTGCTTGCTGGGCAAACAAGCCTACGTCCAGCCCCAATTGATTCATAAAGCGGTCTGCGCCAATCTCCAGCTTGTACCCGTTCACCGTGGCGCGAACGCCCATGCCGGTAATGGCGGCAAAGCCTTCTACGGCGGGTAGGTGTAAGCCTTCGTCCTTGGCGGCTTGCACGATGGCTTGGGCAATGGGGTGTTCAGACTGCGCCTCCACCGCCGCCACCAAGGGCAGCACTTGGGCGCGTTCGTGATTAGGAGCCAGCACAAAATCCGTCAGCGTGGGGCGACCCAAGGTAAGCGTTCCGGTTTTATCGACGGCCACCACTTGGGTGTTTTGCAGATGCTGCAACGCCTCGCCCTTGCGCAGCAATACGCCTAGCTGTGCCGCTCGCCCTGTGCCGACCATGATGGAAGTCGGCGTAGCCAGCCCCATAGCGCAAGGGCAGGCAATGATGAGCACCGCCACGGCATTGACTACCGCAAAACCCAGCGCAGGCTGCGGCCCCACCAACCACCACACCACAAAAGTCAGCAGGGCAGCGGCCATGACAGCAGGCACAAACCACAGCGTGACCTTATCCACCACGGCTTGAATGGGCAGTTTTGCGCCCTGTGCCTGCTCCACCATGCGGATGATTTGCGCCAGCAAGGTTGCGCCGCCTACTTTGGTAGCTTCCATGACCAAAGCGCCGTTTTGGTTGACCGTGCCGCCAATCACTTCCGCCCCCGCTTGTTTGGCGACAGGTACGGGTTCGCCGCTCATCATGGATTCATCCACAAAGCTCTCGCCCTCTAGCACTTTGCCATCAACGGGGATGCGCTCGCCGGGGCGTACTTGCAGCACGTCGCCCTGACGCACTTGTGAAATATCGCGCTCTTGCCATTGGCCATCGGGCTGGCGCACGCGGGCGCTGGGCGCTTGTAACT
>CAZMMM010000114.1:0-6489 GCA_964567385.1 uncultured Comamonas sp. | reverse complement strand
CATCCTGAACCTGCTGCGCGCAGGTGAGCACAACGTGGGGGAGCTGGCCCAGGCTTGCGGCTATACGGCGGCCAACGTCTCGCGCCACCTGTCTTTAATGACCAAGCAGGGCATGGTCAGCCGCGAAGGGCGGGGCACTAGCGTGTATTACCGCCTGAGTGACCCCTCGGTCGATGCCCTGTGCGACCTGGTCTGCGGCAGCATTGCCGACCGGCTGGAGAAGGCGGCGGCAGACAGCAGCGCCTTTAGGGCGGTGACTTAATATTGGATGGCTTATGCCCAAGCTCTTTTTTGTAGCCATTGCACTGGTTTTTATGGTGCTGTTGGTGCAAGGCTGGCGCAGCGGCACCATCTTGGGGCAAGGCTGGTGGGGCAAAACCCGCCGCTATGGCCGAGATGAAGAGCCCTGGGGCTTTTACAGCACGGCGTTCAGCTACATCTTGGCGCTACTGGTGAGCTTGTTTGGGGCGCTGTATTTTTAGCGCCCTTCACGCCTCTGGTTTTTCCTCATCATCCATCAAACGCCCAGCGGGATTATGCAAGGCTTCTTCAGCGCGAAAGTAGCCCATTACCGTGGGCACGCTGTGGTGGCCACTGAGCGCCATGGTCTGCGCCAAAGAGATGCTGCGCCGCCCTGCCTCGGTAATAAAGCCTGAGCGCAGCGAGTGCGCGGAAAACTCCCCCTCCACCCCCGCTAGCTGGCAGCGCTCTTGCACGATGAGGCGCACGGCTGCGGGGCTGAGTGCCTCTTGCCCTATATGCCCGCCCTTGCGTATGCGCCTGAAGATGGGGCCGCTGGTGATGCCGCTGGCCGCCAGCCAGTCTTGCAGCGCCTGCCCAGCCAGGCCCAGCACGGGCTTGAAGTTTTCTGGTGCGGCGCGACCGCTTTGGTTGCTTTTACTCAAACGCAGCTCATAGCTAAAGCTATCCGGCCCCAGGCGGCGCAAGAACTGCATATCCGCCTCAGCCACTTCTGAGCGCCTGCGCCCGCCGCTGCTCCAGGCAAAGAGCAGCAGGGCCTTATCGCGCAGCCCTTTGGCGCTGGTGTCGCAGGTATCGAGCAGGCGCTGCAATTTGTCTTTGGTCAGCGCATCCTGTTTTTTTTCACGCATGCCCTGGCGTACCGCAGTTTTGCGTGCGCGGGAAAGTAGCTCGCGCACACGCGGGTCTTGGCAAGGATTGGGCAGCCCCTGGTTTTGATGGGCTTTGGAGAGCACCGCCAAGCGATGCACCAAGGTGGCATGCGCTGGCGGCCCTGGCTTGGCTTTGCAACCAAGCTGAACCAAGGCGGCATCTATATCAGCGGGCAGGGTAGTGCTTAGGCCAGCGCTGGTGCTGCGCGGGGCGTGGTCGGTAATGAATTGCAGCACCACCTCTACAGGCAAGGGCAGGTGCCAGCCTTGCCCCAGGCGCAGCTGTAACCAGCCCGTCCAGTAACGCATAGCGCTTTGGTAGCTGCGGCGGGTATTGGCCGCTTCGCCCTGACGCAGCAGGTCTTGCAGGGCCTGCAAGGTTTCAGCGCCCAAGGGGCTGGTGGGGCTGCTGGTGGCAGGAATGTGCAGCACATCAGGCAGGTTTTCAGTATTTGTAGTTGGAAGGGCGGCTTTTTTCATAATTTGTATGAAATAATATGTAATATAGTTAAAATAAGATATATTCTTTGATTAACTCGCGATAAGCATCCCTTATCGTAAGTAAAAATGGTGGGTGTGGCAATTCCTTGTGCTTTGCTTGCCCCTATAGTTCTGCCTTCGCTTTGTGCGACCAGGAAATACGCTTTTTATGACTTCTGCTCTACCCACCCCCACCAAAATCAGCCGTGGTATTCAAGAGGCTGATGTCTGGGCCGCCGCTGATGCCGTTCTGGTGCAAGGCCAGCGCCCAACGATTGAGCGTGTACGCCAGCAGCTGGGGCGCGGCTCGCCCAATACCGTTAGCCCCTTGCTGGATGGCTGGTTTGCCCAGTTGGGCGCTCGTCTGGGTTTAGGGGGGGAAGGGGCCATGCGCAGCAGCCTGTACGCCGATGTGCCCGAGCCTGTGCTGCAAATGGCCAAAACCCTGTGGCAACAAGCAGCCAGTGAGGCGCAGGACTGGGCGCAGCAGCAGATGCAGGCCCAAGCCCAAAGCTTGGCGACTGCCCAAGAGGAATTGCAGCAAGCCCAGCAAGCGCTGGCCCAGCGCGAAGCGGGCCTGCAAGCGCAAAAGCAGGCCATGGACCAAGCCTTGCAACTGGCCCAGGCCCAGCAGGCCGATTTATCAGAGCGCCTGGCGCAAATGCAGCAGCAGTGGCAAGACAGCCAGGCGCAGAACAAACAGCTGCGCGCAGAGTTAGAAGCCCTTCAAGAGCAGCAACAAGCCATGCAGCAGCAGCACGCCCAGTCTGTGCAGACGGCCAGTCAGGAGGCTGCCCAAGAGCGCCAGCGTCTGGCGGAACAATTTGCCGCCAATGAGCGCCATTGGCTGACCGAGCTAGACCGCAGCCGCCAAGAGGCTGAAAAAGCGCGCAAACAAGAGCAGCAGCAAGGCGCGCAATGGGCTGCACAGCTCGATGAGCAGCGCCAGCGCCAAGCTGCTTTGGAGCAAGAGCTGTTGCAAGAGCGTGCCGCTTTGGCGCAACTACAAGCGCAATACAGCGCTAGTCAGGCGGAGCGAGAGGTTTTACAGCAGCAAATTGCGGCGGCTCAAACAGCGCAGCCAGCAGGGCAGGGCAGCAGTGGCAGCCGCAGTACCTCTTTACAGCGCCGCGCTTTGGGGGCGCAGCGGGTAGGGCGTAGGCTAGGGAAAGGGGCTGGCCTATGACTGTTGAGGGTTTGCTACTTGTTGTTTTGTGCCTATTGCTGCTGGGCCTGTCTTTATTAGTGGCACTGCTGCTGCGCCGCCCGCGTATGCAGGTGGAGCTGCCGCCTGAATGGCTACAGCGCTTGCAGGCCCTGGAAAGTACCGCCCAAGCCACGCAATTGGCCATTGCCAAAAATGACGGCAGCCTGGGTCACATGGGGCAATATCTGCAAGCCTTTGGCAAGCAAACCTACCAAGAGGTGCGCACCAGCCGGGGAGAGCTGCAAGCGGCCTTTGTGCAACTGCAAACGCGCATGGAGCAGCACTTGGCCCACGCCCGCCAAACCGCCAGTCATGAAGCCCTGCAGGGCCGTAAAGAGCAGACCGAGGCGCTGGCCGCTTTTCGCGCAGAGCTGGCCCAGCTGGCACAAACCCAGGCACACAGCGCCGAAGCGCTGCGCAGCGCCTTGAATGAACGCCTGGCCGCCATCCAGCAAGACAACGCCGACAAGCTGGAAAGCATGCGCCGCACCGTGGATGAAAAACTGCACGCCACGCTGGAGCAGCGCCTGGGCGAATCCTTCAAGCTGGTGAGCGAGCGGCTAGAGCAAGTCCACAAGGGTCTGGGCGAGATGCAGACCCTGGCGGGCAGCGTGGGCGACTTAAAGCGCGTGATGACCAACGTCAAAACCCGTGGCACCTGGGGCGAGATGCAACTGGGTGCCATCATCGACAACGTGCTGACCCCCGAGCAATACGCCAAAAACGTCAAAACCGTACCCGGCAGCGATGCCCTGGTGGAATACGCCATTCGCCTGCCCGGCAAGCGTGAGGAACAACCTGTTTGGCTACCCATTGATGCCAAATACCCCGTGGAGCATTACCAGCGCCTGCTGGATGCACAAGAAGCCGCAGACAAAGCCGCTATCGACACCGCAGGCCGCGCCTTTGAAACCTCGATTCGGCAAGAGGCCAAGAAAATTGCTGACAAATACGTCTCACCACCGCACACCACCGACTTTGCTGTGCTCTACCTGCCTACCGAGGGCTTGTTTGCCGAGGTTATGCGCCGCCCCGGTCTGGTCGAATCCATACAAAACCAGGCGCGAGTCATGATTACCGGCCCGGCCAATCTGGCGGCCATGCTCAACAGCCTGCAAATGGGCTTCAAAACCTTGGCGATTGAAAAGCGCTCATCCGAGGTCTGGGGCGTGCTTGGCCAAGTGAAAACCGAATTTGCCAAGTTTGGCGATGTGGTGGAGGCCACACGTAAATCCATTGATGCCGCCGCCAAAAAATTCGAGCAAGTCGGCGTGCGCACCCGCGCCATTGAGCGCAAGCTGCGCGATGTGCAGGAGCTGCCTGTGGCGGACGCGCCCGCCCTGCCTGATCGCTGGCAGTCCGACTCAGAAGGGTAAAACCAAGTACTTACCCCCAGTTATCAAGTGCATGCGCCTAGAATCAGTCCTTTTTGTACGCGCTGCCACACCAGCGCAACAGGCATAGGCACAGGCCAATGGACGCTTCTTCTTTTGATTTTTCTTCGTGGGCAGGGCAACAGCGCCAAGCCATAGAGCAGGCGCTGGAGCAGTGGGTGGGCATGGGTGCCCCCGCCGGTTTGGGGCAGGCCATGCGCTACGCCGTGCTTGATGGCGGTAAGCGCCTGCGCCCTTTGCTGGTGCTGGCCGCTGCCCAGGCCGTGGGCGGCCACCCGCCAGCGGCCTTACGCGCTGCCTGTGCGGTGGAGCTGATTCATGCCTACTCCCTGGTGCATGACGATATGCCCTGTATGGACAACGACAGTCTGCGCCGTGGCAAGCCCACCGTGCATATCGCTTTTGGCGAGGCGCAGGCGCTGCTGGCCGGTGATGCTTTGCAGGCACAAGCCTTTGAACTGCTCACGCCAGATTCTTCTTCTGCTGATGATGCTACCGATGCCATCCCCCCCGCCATGCAAGCCCAGCTCTGCCGCATTTTGGCGCGGGCAGCGGGTGCGCAAGGCATGGCTGGCGGCCAGGCTATTGACCTAGCCAGCGTAGGCCAGCGCCTGGACGAAGCGCAGCTACGCCAAATGCACCGCCTGAAAACCGGCGCATTGCTGGAAGCCAGCGTGCTACTGGGCGCAGCCTGCGGCCAGGCCGATGCCGCTGCTCAGGCCGCCTTGCTGCGCTATGGTCAAGCCTTGGGGCTGGCGTTTCAGGTGGTGGACGATGTGCTGGATGTGGTGGCCGATGCCGCTACCCTGGGCAAAACCCCCGGCAAAGATGCCGCCAACGACAAACCCACCTATGTCGCCCTGCTGGGGCTGGAGGGCGCAAAAGCCCTGGCGCAATCGCTGTATGAAGAGGCCAGCAGCGCCCTTGTTAGCAGCGGCCTAGGCGCACAAGCCCAAGTCTTGCAGGCATTAGCGCAGCAGCTTGTGCAACGCAGCCACTAAGGCCCCACCACCTCGCCCCTCATCATCAGCCTAGCCACAGACCCGACTTGCCTGCTTTGCAGAGCGCTTTCAGCCCATGAATACCTATCCCCTTTTGCAGACGATTGATGACCCCGCCGACCTGCGCAAGCTCGCCCGTGCGCAACTGCACCCGCTAGCCGACGAGCTACGCGCCTATGTGCTCGATAGCGTCTCTCAAACCGGTGGGCATTTAAGCTCTAACCTGGGCACGGTAGAGCTGACGGTGGCGCTGCACTATGTGTTCAACACCCCGCATGACCGCATCGTTTGGGATGTGGGGCACCAAACCTATCCGCACAAAATCCTCACGGGGCGGCGTGAGCGCATGGCCACCTTGCGCCAGTTGGGCGGTATTTCTGGCTTTCCGCTGCGCAGCGAGAGCCTTTACGACACCTTTGGTACGGCGCACTCTTCCACCAGCATTTCCGCCGCTTTGGGCATGGCCATGGCGGCCAAGCGCAAGGGTGAAAAACGCCACGCTATTGCCGTGATTGGCGATGGCGCAATGACCGCCGGCATGGCCTTTGAAGCCATGAACAACGCCGGTGTGCTGGACGGCAATCTGCTGGTGATTCTCAACGACAACGATATGAGTATCAGCCCCCCCGTAGGGGCGCTGAACCGCTACTTGGCGCAGTTGATGAGCGGGCAGTTCTACGCCACCGCCCGCAATGTGGGCAAAAACGTGCTGAAAAACGTGCCGCCCCTGCTAGAGCTGGCCAAACGCCTAGAACAACACGCCAAGGGCATGGTGGTTCCGGCCACGTTGTTTGAGAATTTTGGCTTTAACTACATTGGCCCCATTGATGGGCACGATTTGGATTCGCTCATTCCCACGCTGGAAAATATCCGCCAGTTGGAAGGCCCGCAGTTTCTGCACATCGTCACCAAAAAAGGCAAGGGTTACGCCCGCGCCGAGCATGACCCTATTACCTACCACGGCCCCGGAAAGTTTGACCCGCAAGTCGGCATCACCAAGCCTGCCACCGCGCCCAAACCCACATTTACCCAGGTGTTTGGCCAATGGCTATGCGATATGGCGGCGCACGATGAGCGCCTGGTCGGCATCACCCCCGCCATGCGCGAAGGCTCGGGCATGGTGGAGTTTCACCGCCGCTTTCCCCAGCGCTATTACGACGTGGGCATTGCCGAGCAACACGCCGTCACCTTTGCCGCCGGTATGGCTTGCGAAGGGGTGAAGCCGGTGGTGGCGATTTACTCCACCTTCCTGCAGCGTGCCTATGACCAGCTGA
>CAZMMM010000113.1:0-6521 GCA_964567385.1 uncultured Comamonas sp. | reverse complement strand
GCAGGCGCTAAACAGCAGCACGCACAGCAGCACCTCTGCCCAGGCGTAATAGCTGCTGGGGGCAGGCTCGCTGGTGGCGCGTACCAGCCCCTCGGTGCAGTACAGCCAAATTATCAAACTCAGCCAGCGGTAGGTGTACATGCGCCGTTTGAGCAAACCGGCCAGCGGCAGCGCCAGCGGTAGCGCCTTGAGCGCCAGCCAAGAGCCGCCGGGGCGCACAGGAGCCAGCCACAGCTCCCAGGCCAGGCAAAGCACTATCAGTGCCAGCAGAAAGACAACAGCCAGCCAACGGCTGGTTTCTATAGCGCCGTGGGGGGTAACAGGGGTGGGGGTTGAAGCACTGTGCATGGGGCTGGCATCATAGCGGGCATGTCTTTATCCCTGCTTCCACTACGTTGGCGCCGCCGCGCCACCAGTTTCTCTTGGCGCAATACGTTTCATACGCTGCGCCAGCGCTTTGCACAAGACCAGCTTGGCCCTACGGCCAGCAGCTTGACCTATACCACCTTGCTGTCACTGGTGCCGTTTTTTACGGTGCTGTTGTCGGTGTTTACCGCCTTCCCCAGTTTTGGCCGCTTGCAGGAAGACTTGCAAGGCTGGCTGGTGGAGAGCCTGATTCCCGAGCAGATTGCCGAGCAGCTCATGGGTTACATGATGCAGTTTGCCAGCAAGGCCAGCCAATTAGGGGCGATGGGGCTGGCGTTTTTGGTGATTACCGTTATCAAGCTGACGCTGACCATGGATCAGACCCTGAACCGTATCTGGCGTGTGCAGCGCCTGCGCCCCTTGGGCCAGCGCCTGCTGATTTACTGGGGCGTGTTGACTTTGGGGCCATTGCTGCTGGCCATGAGCGTGGGCATGACCTCGTATGTGGTATCAGCCTCGCGGGGGCTGGTGCATGCCTTGCCCGAGGGGCTGCACTGGACGCTTAATTCCGTGCAGTTTTTGATGATGTCTGGCGCTTTTGCCGCGTTGTATCACTTTGTGCCCAATACCCCGGTGCGCTGGCGGCATGCCTGGGCCGGAGGCATTTTTGTAGCCGCTGGTCTGGGCCTGGCTAAATATGCGCTGGGCCTGTATTTGGGCAGTGTGCCCACCTATTCCATGATTTACGGCACGTTTGCCACGCTGCCTATCTTGCTGCTTTGGATTTACATCTGCTGGGTGATTTTTCTGCTGGGCGCGATTGTGGCGGCCTACTGGCCTAGCCTGCGGGCCGGGGCGCTGCGCAATATCCAGGGCGAGGGCTCTTCCTTCGCACTGGCGCTGGAAGTGATTGCCGCGCTAGACCCCCTGCGTGCGCAGACTTGCAGAGGCTTGCCTGCCGGGCAATTAGCCAAAAGCCTGCGTGTGGACAGGTTGCAGTTGGAGCCAGCCTTAGATGCCCTGACGGCCATCCGCTGGGTAGGTGCTATGCCAGAAACAGCCACCTCCTACCTGGAAGAGGGCGAACCACGCTACGTACTGCTGGCCGACCCCGACACCACCTTGCTCACCCCCCTATTAGAGCAATTGCTGATTGCGCCCAGCGATACTGTGGCCCCATTCTGGGAGAGCAATGGCTGGCATGAGCGCCGCCTGCGCGAAGTCTTGCCCGCCCTGCATGGGCCTTTGCTGCCGAAAGGGTGAGCAGCGGGCGGGTAATTTTTTAGGCCTGCACGCGGGTATGGGGTTTTGCTGTGATTTGCGGGCTTGTGGCTGCGCTATCATTTCTGTAGGTTTTGCGCATCAGGCGCTGCCATTTTTTTATAGAGGGAGGCAAGTATGAAAGTCAGTGATATTTTGCGTGTCAAGGGTGGAACCCTGTACGTAGTCAAGCCAGACGACAGCCTGGCCCAGGCCATGGTCACCATGGCAGAGAAAGACATTGGCTCGCTGGTCGTGGTGGAGGGCGGCAGCGTGGTTGGTATGCTGACCTTCCGGGAGGTGATTCGTACCATCGTGAAAAACGGTGGCGCTGTGGGCGCTTCTGTAGTGCGCGAGGCGATGGAAAGCGCCCCCCTGCTGTGCACGGTAGATACAGAGATGAACCAGGTGCGCCACATGATGCTAGAGCGCCATGCCCGCTACATGCCCGTGATGGACGGTCACATGCTCATGGGCGTAGTCAGCTTTTACGACGTGGCCAAAACCGTGGTGGAAGAGCAGAACTTTGAGAACCAGCTGCTCAAAGCCTATATCCGCGACTGGCCCCAGCCCGAGGGTGACGAAGCGACCGCTAACAACTAAACAGCAGGGGCTTTGCCCCCGCAGCTTGAATTGCCGCTCCAGCAGCGGGGGCATAATCGCCCCCCATGAGCGGCAATACTTTTGGCAAAATTTTTACAGTCACCAACTTTGGTGAATCCCACGGCCCAGCCATTGGCTGCGTGATTGACGGCTGCCCCCCCGGCATGGCCTTATCGGCGCAAGACATCCAGCACGACCTGGATCGCCGCCGCCCCGGCACCAGTCGCCACGTCACCCAGCGCCAAGAGCCTGACCAGGTGGAAATTCTCTCTGGCGTGTACGAGGGGCTGACCACCGGAACCCCTATCGCCCTGCTGATTCGCAACACCGACCAGCGCAGCAAAGACTATGGCGATATTCTGCGCAGCTTTCGCCCTGGCCATGCCGATTACGCCTGCGTGACCCACGCGGGGGCGGGCGCTCGTCAGCGCGATTGACTGCGCCCACCGTGGCCGCCGGTGCCGTCGCTAAAAAGTGGCTAAAGCAGCAATTCGGCACCGAATTTCACGCCTGCATGACCCAACTGGGCGAGCTGCCCATTGCCTTTGAAAGCTGGGAGCATGTGCCCCACAACCCCTTCTTCGCCCCGGTTGCCGATGTGCAGGCGCTGGAAGACTATATGGATGCGCTGCGCAAAGCCCACGATAGCTGCGGCGCACGCATCCGCATCCAGGCCAGCGGCGTACCCGTTGGGCTGGGCGAGCCGATTTACGACAAACTCGATGCCGACATCGCCTACGCCATGATGGGCTTGAACGCCGTCAAAGGCGTAGAGATTGGGGCAGGCTTTGCCAGCGTGGCCCAGCGCGGCACGGTGCACGGCGATAGCCTTACCCCCCAGGGCTTTGCCAGCAACCACGCGGGTGGCGTGCTGGGCGGCATCAGCACTGGTCAGGATATTGAGGTGAGCATTGCCATCAAGCCCACCAGCTCCATCCTCAGCCCGCGTGACTCGATTGATGTGGATGGCCAGCCCATCTCCGTGGTAACGAAAGGCCGCCATGACCCTTGCGTCGGCATACGCGCTGCGCCCATTGCCGAGGCGCTGCTGGCGCTGGTGCTGGCTGACCACGCCCTGCGCCACCGCGCCCAATGTGGGGATGTGCAAGTGGCACTGGCGCCGATTGCCGCTAGCCGCTCTGGGGTTTAAAGCGCTGATGGCTCTGATGGATAGAGCAGCCGCTTGGTCTTTGACGGCGGCTTGCTAATCATCTCAATCGGTCTTGCGGGTGTAAATCAAATCTACAGCGGTGTTCTCACCCGTCTGGCCGCGCAGGGTCAGGCGGCGGGTGAGGTCATAGAACATGTACAAAGTACCCATGGCCCCGGACAGACTTTGCTCGTAGGACAGGTACAGGTCTTCGGAGATGCGCTTGCCCAAGGTCAGGGCCGGGCCTTCACCACCATCACCACCGCCTTTGAAGCCGACCTCATCCAGCCCCATCTGACCAGCAAAATTGCTGTTGCCGTTGCTAAGCATGGCCAGGGCGGCCTGCTGTAAAAGGGCTGATTCTGCACCGCCTTCTGCGGGGTCGCGGCCCATCACAATCCATGACAGCTTTTCTGCATCTGGCATATCGGGCTCAGAGAACAGCTGCACGCTAGGGGCGCTGGCACTGCCCATGACTTTGGCGCCTGCACGTACAGGTAGATTGGGGCGCAGGGCGATGATGTCCAGGCTGGGGTTGTCATAAGGGCCGTTGAAGCGGATGGTGCCTTGCTCTACATCCAAAGACTGTCCCCAGGCGCGAAAACGCCCCTGAATGGTGTGCACCTCTCCGGTGATGCGTGGCCCAGCTTGGATGTTGAGCTGGCCACCCAGGCGGGTGGTGATGCCATAGCCTTGCAGGGCAAAGTCGGGGCCTAGGTCAATGCTCAGGTTGATATCGGGCTGCATGGCAGCACGTACCGAGCCTTCTTCAGGGGGGTGGCGGGCGGCTTTGCGGTCAGCCTTGGTTTGGCGTTCGGCTTCGAGCTGGCGCTGCGCGGCAGAGGTGATGTGTACATCATCATCCAGGCTGGGGGCAGATTCATCAGCCAGCAGCAGGGCGGCGCGGTCAACGGTGAGCTTGCCGCGCAGGCGCAGCTGCTCATCGTGCATGCGGGCGCTGATGTTGCCGCTAATGCCCATTTGCCGGTCGGCACGAATCAGCACTTGCAGGCCCTCCGCTTGCAGTTGCACATCCATATCAATGCCACTGCCAGAGCTGTCAGGGTCATAAATCATGTGGCCTTTGCCGGTGATGCGCCCGCCGCTGGTGGGTGGCTCGGTCAGGTTGCCGCTCATGCCCAGAATGCGGGCCTGGTTGTTGGCCCCGCCTTCAAGCTGCAAATGCTCAATATCGACGCGGTTGCCAGCAAAGCGGGCGAGGAACTGGCCGTTTTGCAGGCTCACCCCCTCCAGCAGGGAAGAGATGCCAAAGTCATTGGCACGCAGGTCGCCTTGCCATTGGGGGTCTGAGCGTGTGCCGCTGATGCGGATATCGCTACCCAGGCTGCCGACAATGCGCCAGCCCGGTAGCACAAATATGGCCCAGCTGCCAATGTCGGGCAGGGCGCTTTGGATGGTTCCTTCAACCGGTGCATCTTCTGGCCAGTCCCAGCCCAGGCCGCTGCGCTTGAGAGGGCTGTGCAAGTCCGCAAGAACGACACCAGCATGTTCTGAGGCCCAGAGGCTTTGCACCTTGAGCTGTTCATTCTCCAGCCCTATCTCTACGTGAAAGTGCTCCAAGCGCACACGCCGCCCACGGCTGCCTGGACGCAGGCTGCGCTGCGCTTCTTGGGCGCTGCTAGAGCCGCTGCTGCGCACCACAGTAATGGCAGCGGCATCTTCCTGAGCGGCAGCCAGGCGTATATCACCGCTGGCGCGCTCCAGGCGGGCATGCAAGCGGGGTTGTTCCTGGGTGGTGTCCACCTCCCATTGGCCTTGCAAAATCAGGTCGCCGCTGATGCCGGCACTTTCTAGCAGGGGCTGGTCGGGGTCAGGGCTGAATAAATCTACCCAGGCCAGGGGTAGGTGCTCTAGGCTGCCTTGGGTTTGCAGGTGCCAGCCGCCAAAGCTGTTGTTGGCCTGGCCCTTGGCGGTAGCGGCTTGGGTGAGTGTTAGCTCACCCCATTGCATGCTGGTGGGTGTGGCGGCGGCTTGCTCGCCCAGGCTGGCAGGCTGGCGTGGAGGGATAACGCGCAGCTGCCCGGCACTGGCGCTGAGTTTGGGGCCTTGTTGCGCAAGGCTGAAGGGTTGCTCTAGTTGCAGCTGCCAGTCGCCGCTGTCAGCGTTGGGGCTGGCGTGGAGTTGTAGTTTTTCCAGTTGAGCCTGCCAGTCTTGCGCCAAGCCTTGTCGGGCCAGTCCGGCTTGCAGCTGAGTGTGGATTTGCAATTGCTGCTCGCCTTGCTGGGCGTGGGCGCTGAGCTCAAGCGCCAATGCTTCCAGCGGGCCTTGCAGGTTCAGGCGCAGGTCTTGCACTTGGCTGCTGGGGCCGTTTTTGGGGCGGTAGTGCAGCTCAGGCAGGTGTAGCTGGGCTTGCAGTTGCAGGCCGCTGGCGGGCCAGGTGCGGGCCTGCTGGTTGTTGGCGGTGGCCTTATCGGTATCGGCTGGGGCAAAACGCTCTAGCAGCTTGCCCCAGCCGCCTTGCCATTGCAGCTGGGACTGGGCCTGGCCGTCCAGTGGCAAATCCAGGGGCTGCATGCCGGGCAGGCTTTCTGCCCAGGCTAGCAGAGTGGGCAGGGATTGCAGCTCTATGCCTAGTTGGCCCTGGCCTTGGCTGGCTCCCAGGCTGCCTTGCCATTGGGCGCTGGCACCGGGCAGGCTTAGGGCAATGCCCTCCTTGCTTTGCAATAGTTGTTCTGCCTGCTGCCATTGCACCTGTTTACTGCGTAGTTGGGCCTGGAAGGCGGATAGCTCCAGCTCGGTGAGGGTGAGTTGCTCATCCTGCCACTGGCCCTGGGCTTTGAGGGTTTGCAGCCCTTGGGTCAGCTGTGGGTCGCTAGCCTGAATGTTTGCGCTGAACTGTACCGGGCCAAGCGCTGGCTGTGCGGGGGCATCAGTGCTATCGGCACTGCTAGCAGCATTGGCCTGGCTGGGTAGTTGGGTATCGACTTGCAGCGTGCCGTTCAGGCTCTGGCTGTCCAGGCTGCTAAGCAGGTGGGCGGGGTTGAGTGCCTGTAACTCTAGCTGTGCTTGCACGGCGCCGCTGTCCCCATCAAAGCTGGCCTGGGCCTGGATGTGGCCACCGCTTTGGCCTTTGACGCTGGGCAGGGTGAGCTCGGCCTGTTCCAGCTGCCAGCGTGGGCCG
>CAZMMM010000112.1:0-6521 GCA_964567385.1 uncultured Comamonas sp. | reverse complement strand
GTTTTGCCTGCCTGCGCTTGCGCATCTACGGCGGCAAAGTGCTCTGGGATGCGGGCATGGGTATCAAAGCTATCCACCAAGTTAAAGCGGGCAGCCAGAGCGGGTGATTGCTGGGGCAGGTCGTCTTTAGAGCCGCCGCACAGAATCAACACATCAATTTGGCCATGGTTGCCATCCAGCGCATCCATATGAAAAACCGGGCTGGCCGCAAACTGGGTTTGCACGCTGGCGGGGTCACGGCGGCTGTAAATGCCTTGCAGTTGCATGTCGGGGTTTTGGACAATGGCGGCCTCTACGCCACGGCCCAGGTTGCCGTAACCAACAATAGCCATGCGAATGGGGGCGGGGGTATTCATGAGAGGGGAGTTCCTTTCGGGGAAGAGATTGATTACGTCATCAAGAAGCTGCGGGGGCGCTGGGCTGGGGCTTTGTTTTACGCATTTGCCACACACCTTCTAGGGCCATCACGGCTACGGCCAAGGCAATCAGGGTGTACATGGGCGCTTGCCCATCCTGCACGCGCTCGCCCAGCAGCAGGGCGGCCAGCACCAGCAGCATAGGCTCTACATAAGAGAGCATGCCAAACAGCCCCAGGGGCAGCAGTTTATGCGCCGTCATGTACAGCGCCAGAGCAATCGCACTCATTAAGCCTAATAAAGGCACTAAAGCATACAGCTTGGGGTTTGCCGTAAAAACCTGCCAGCCGCTGGCGTAAGAGCTACCCGCCAGCGCAATCCAGTACAGGCACACAGGCATGAGCAGCAGCACATCCAGCCAATGCCCGGCCAGATTATCGGTAGCCAGCCTGCGCCGCAGCATGAAGTAGGCGGTATAGCCAATGGTGACCACCCAAGTCGTCCAGGCAATCTGGCCAGTGCGCCCTACCTCCCACAGCACGCCCGCAGTTGCCAGCGCCACCGCAACCCACTGCGGGCGCGAGAGCTGCTCGCCATAGGCCACGCGCCCGGCCAGTACCATGGCCAAGGGCAGCAAAAAATAGCCCAGCGAGGTCGGCAGCGCATGGCCATTGAGCGGTGCCCACAAAAACAGCCACAGCTGCACACCAAACAAAGCGGCACTGAGCAGTAGCAAACCACCCAACTGCCAGCGCTGGCGCACGCGCTGCACAATCGCCCACACCGCACGGCCCTGGCCGTGGTAGAGCAAGAGCAGACTGGTAAGCGGCAAAGTCATCACCATGCGCCAGGCAAACACCTGCTCGCCCGTGAGCGGGGCCAGAAAAGGCGACAGGTAATACAAGCCGCCAAACAAAAAAGATGCCACCACCGATGCCAACACGCCTTGCATTACCACCTTGAACGCCAGCCTTTCACAATGCACAAAAAGATTGCGCCCAACAGTGGGCGCAGGCAGCGATTGTCAAGGATTTTGTCCCGCCAGCGGCGCGGTGCTGGCCAGCACCGGATGCCGCCCCAGGTCTTTGCGCAGCGCGCGGCTTAATCCAGCCGGTAGCGCAGCCCCATCCACAGCGTGGGCCGCACCGTGCCATGCAGCGGGGTTTGCACAGTGGCCGTCCAGGCCCAGCGGCGCTGGGCCAGCTCACGGTACAGCACCAGGCCCATGCTCCAACCCGCGCCTAAAGGCTGCTCATTCGCCACATCGGCAAAGCGGCTGCCCCGGTACACCATAGAGACGGCGCTAAAGTCCCGCCCCTGATGGCGCAGCACGCTAGACAGCACCGCCGTATGCTTGGGCACACCCGGCAGCCAGCTGCCCGCATAGTTCACCCCCGTATTGCGCGACCAGGCATGGGTATAGCTGGCCGAGGCACTCCAGCGCGGCGACACAATGTGGTTCCACGCCGCACCTAGCTGGCGCAGCCGCCCTTGGGAGAACAGCGGGTTGCCGTTATAGGCATCAATGCCAATCGTGCCGGTGGCCGTCATGGGGGCCAGCAACTGGGCGCGGTCGCCTGCCTCAATGGCCATGCTGGGTATCAGCATGCGGCCATCGTCAAACGTGGGGTTGTGAATGGTTTGCCTGCTGGCCATCGCCCAGAGGAAGTTGCGCGGGTTCACCTCCCAATCCATCTGCACCGCCGCCTTGCGTGCCAGGCTGCCAATGCGCTGGTACTGGTGGTCAATGGCAATGCCCGCCACCGTCAAAGGGGCCAGGCTGTGCGTGGCCGGGGCGTACATGCTTTCAATATACGCAGCGCGCAGCGCCACCCCAGGGGCAAACTGGTAGCTGGCCCCCAGCCGTGGCCGCCAGCGGGTAGCGTGGCCACCGCTGATGTGTATGGGCTCCAGCAAATCCTGCCCATCTAGCTGGCTGTAATAGCGGTCGGTGTAGCGCACCTTTAAATGCGGGCGGTACAGCCCGGCCTGCACCGCCCAGGGGCCGCTGGCCCATTGCGCATCCAGCCAGGGCATTTGCATCTGCGGGGTGTTGCGCCATTCCGAGGCTTCAAACGGCTGGCCGGGGTCGTAAATGCCAGACACCTCGCGGGCGCGCACCTTCTCCCAGCCAAAGTTCAGCTGCCAGTTGCCCGCTTGCAGCACATGGCGCAGCATCCAGCCGCTCATGCGCGTATCCAGGCGCGAGTCCTGCGGGCCAAACGCCTCAAAATCCAGCCCCTGCCTGTTGAGCAGGCTGGCGCGGTGCCATTTAAACCAGGTCTGCGCATCGGCAGACCAGCGCCAGCTGCCGCCCACATCCAGGCGGTTGCTGCGGTTGCGCACCACGCCATCCATGCGGGCTGCGCCCAAGTCCAGGCCGCCGGGGTAGGCGTAGCGGTCGCTATTGTGGTTAAGCACGGCAAACAGGCTTAGGCGCTCGCTAGGCTTCATGCCCAGAGCCATATCTACCGACGGGCCATGCAGCCAGTACCCCCCCGTGCCGCCGCGTGGCGCCATATCAATATGGTTGGCGCGCAGCAGCCAGGCTGTGGGCACGGTGCTGGCATTTAAGCCGCGCCAGCTGGCATCGCCCACCAAGCTGGTGTGCTGGCTGTCACGCTGGGCGGATGCGGCCAGCACCGCTTCTTGCCCCTGGGTAAGTAGCACAGGCACTTCACGCTCGCGCATGCCAAAGGCCAAGGGGTCGGCCAGATAGCCCTGCATCAGCTCAGAGTTGCGGGCGTAATCACTCTCCAGCCGGTTGGCCATAAAGAAGTGGCTGCCCGCCCACAGCGGGTAGTAAGACTGCTGGGCGTAGGCGCGCGCCCAATGCTCCAGCCCAAAATCCCCCAGCGCCTTGCCCAAGTTGGCCGAGCCTTGGCTATCACTGGCCAGCGGGTTGAGCGATTTCAGATAAGGCAGGCGCTGCAAAGCCTCTCGCGCTGCTGCAATGGCTGCCTGGGGCTGGCCGCTGTCGTTGCGCAAAATAGATTCAATCTGCCAGGGCATGGGGTCACGCGGGTCAGCCTGGCGGGCGCGCTCTAGCGAATCAAACGCCCCTGCTGCATTGCCGCTTTGGTATTCCGCCACTGCCAGCCAGATTTGCGCCTGGGCGTAGCGCGGCTCAATCACCAGCGCCTTCAATAACTGCTGGCGGGCTTGTTCGGCATCACCGCGCTGCAAGGCCAGCAGGCCATCGGCGGCCAGGGCCACATAGTCATCCCCAGTGGCGGCCAGCGCCTGCTGCAAGCTGCGCCCCGCAGCGGGCAGGTGCAGGGCTTGGCTGTCAGAGATGGCAGCCTCAGCCAGATACTCTGCATCCTGGGGCTGCAAGGCCAGCGCCTGTGCCAAGGTGCTGCGCGAGGCGGCCAAATCCCCCCGCTCGCGCTGCGCCCGCCCCAAACCAGCCAGGGCTGCGGCGCGTTGGCCCTCATCTTGCGCTTGTTGCACCGCCTGCTGGTAAAGCGCCAAGGCCGGGCCAGCCGCACCTTGCAGGCGCTGGGCATCTGCCTGAGCCAGTAGCAGGGCAGACGATGCGGGCTGGCGCTGGCGGGCGGCGCTGAGGAATTGCGCGGCCTCCTCCTCACGCTCCAGGGCCAGCAGCAACTGGGCACGCCGTGCGGCAGCGGCCCCGTCTTGCTGCTGATTCCACAGCGCCAGCAGGCGTTGCTGGGCGGCTTCCAAAGCGCCTGCCTGCACCTCGGTTTCAGCCAGCAGGCGCTGGGCCAGGGCATCGTCCGGGGTTTGTTGCAAACGGGCTTGCACCAACTGCTGCAGGTGCAGCAGCTCACCACTCTGCAAAGCCTGCAAAGCGGGCGCATGCCAGGGGGCCGCGCCTTGCGCCAGCTCAGGCCAGCGCGTAGGCAACAGTTGGGATGCCATCACCCACTGCACCCGTTCACGCGGGGCAACCAGGGTGCGCTTAACAGGGGCCTGCCCCGGCACCACGCTGGCCTGCTCAGAAGGGCCAAGCTGCACCGCACCGTAGTCATTACTCACGTCAATCTGGCCGGACAGCACTGTTAGCGTGGTACGCCCCTGGGCATCGACCTCCACATCCCAATCGGTGCCGCGCACGGCGGCTACGGCAGCGGGGGTTTGCAGCTGCAAGTTGGCAGGCGCACGCCCCTTGGTACGCGCCCAGACCCGGCCCAGCGGCAGCTCTAGCCGCACCTGCTGGGCACGCGCATCACAAACGCGCAGCAGGGCATTCGCGGCCATGCGTATCTGCGTGGCATCCGCCAGCAACACCCCGGCAGAAGACAGGGCCAGCGTGCGCAGCTCCGCCCCGTGGGGCAATTGCTGGGCCAGCGCCGCAGCGGCCCAATCCGCATCGCTGCGCGCCCTGGCCTGGCCCTGCCCGGTCAAAGCCACAATTTGCGCGGCGGTGCCATCGGCAGGGCCGGGGGTTTCACATTGGGCAAAGGCTAGCCCTGCCGTGAAAGAAAGTACCCAAGCAGGCATCAAAGAAGGCTTGAAGTGCATACGAAGTCTCCCAGTTTTTCTGTAACAAGCGCTTACCAAACGCCTGCGCTGTTTATACCCAGCAAATGCACCGTTGCACAGAAATTACACCCACAGCCCACAGGGTGGCCACGGGCACTGTGAAAAAAGCACAAACTCATTTTGAGCAGCGGTATTTTTGCTACATTGACAAGGTTTTTGCCGCAGCGGGCAGGCTTGGCCGCATGGGGCGCAGATTTTTTTCCTTTGAGGAGCACGATGTGTCTATAAAGCAATTGATACACGCCACCCGTGGCGTACAAAAGCTCACCGCCGTGGGCCTGCTAGCGGCCTTTGCCGCTGTGGGCTGCGGTGGTGGGGGCGGTGGTGGTGATAGCAAGCCGCCAACTTCTGAGCCAGGTGGTAGTGGTCCCAGCACTGGCGGCGGTGATCTGGAGTGGGAAGTGCCTCTGGCTGACCACTTCATTGCTGGCATGGTGGATGGCGTCAACAAACACGGCACATACCATATCAAAGCAGAAAACGAAGAAGATGCCCGCCACACAGGCTGGATATATAGCTACAACCTTGAAAGCCAGCCCGGCGGTGTGGACAGGCGCTATCTGGCGGCAATTGGCCAGGGGCTGGCAGCCAACTCCTCGCTGACGGTGCAGTGGGATATTGTTTTCAACCAGCGCATTGAATCTGACCGCATTGGCCCCAACAACCCCTATCGCTGCGGTGGCGGCATTGCCATTAATCTGGTAGATGCCAATCTCGACAATCCTCAGTCACCTTTCTACAGCACTGATAGCCAACTGGGCGGCAACTGTGAAATTATTTTCACCAGCGTGAATGAAAATAATATTACCGGCACATTCACCGGAGTACTTGCTCCACGCGACAGCAGCCAAAAATCCAAAACTGTTTCGCAAGGTGCTTTCAGCCTGCGCAATGCTACATTCGTCAGCAATGGCCAAGAAGGCACGGTAACTATTGCCTCTAACTTCTCTACCAACGGTGGTGAGTTCACGGCAGACAGTGGCATGCCTATCATTACCCCTGGCTTTGTTAACAGTCCTATCGACCATACAAACCTGCCACCTAAAACCATCTCCCCTGAGATTCAGATTCTCCAGCTACCCAGTAACGCTGTATCTTATGCAGTGATTATGGAGAATGCCAATAAAGGCAATGATTTAGGCCAGAATGTTGTTGGCTGTAGCGCAACACCATGCGTACACTGGAGTGTTTTCAATATTCCCCGCTCCAAAACTATGATTGGTGAAGGAGAGAATTTATCAGGTATTGCCGGCGTAGTTCCTGGCGTGACCTATACAGGCCCCAAACCAAGGTATGTCCGCATCCCACTAACACCTCCACGGGTTGTTGCATGGGATCAGCGCCCAGAGCCAGAAACAGTCACATATCTGAGTGACTACAATATCACCGTTTATGCGCTTAATGGCAATGTGCCATCCAGCGCCAAAGACATGAATCGCTCTCAGTTCGAAAGTAACTTCCGCAGCCAGATTGTAGGCCGGAAGGTATGGAATGGCGTATATGAGTTTGATGTTGTTGAAGCACTTCGAGCAGGTGAGTATGTCTGCGAACCTTACCCAATTGAAGTAGACGGTGATGGTAAACAAGTTCCCACACCACCACGAGACAGAACATGTGAAAACTACAGGCCTGCAAATTAAGGCTTAACAAGTAAAA
>CAZMMM010000111.1:0-6525 GCA_964567385.1 uncultured Comamonas sp. | reverse complement strand
GGTTGATTCGGAAACTGTAATGGCCACACATTTGTCACACTTGATGCAAATGCATGCCGCCAAGTTACTCAGCCGAAATGAGGTGCAGCAGCTGGTTGACCATGTGGCCAAGTCCGCCCCCAAATTGATTGAAGAAGTGATTCCCAAGATGGTTCCCATCACCGTATTTCAGAAAGTGCTGCAGCTTCTGCTTGAAGATGCTGTGCACATTCGCGACATACGCACCATCATCGAAACCCTGGCAGAGCATGCGCCCCACACCCAAGACCCTGCCGAGCTGGCGCGCCGCGTGCGTATTGCCCTGTCTCCTGCCATCGTGCAGCAGATTTATGGCCCCACCCGCGAGCTCAACGTCATTGCCATCGAGCCCGGCCTGGAGCGCCTCTTGGTGCAGGCCCTGACCAACGCCAACGGCCCCTCGCTAGACCCCGGTGTGGCCGACGTGCTCACCCAGCGCGCTGCGGAAGTAGCCCAGCAGCAAGAAGAGCTGGGCATGCCCGCCTGCCTGCTGGTGCCTGACCCCATTCGTAATGCCATTGCCCGCCTGGTGCGCCGCGTGGCACCGCGCCTGCAAGTGCTGGCGCACAGTGAAATTCCAGAAACCCATTCGATTCGCATCGGCCCCATTCTTAAAGGTGCATGACTATGAACATTCAACGCTTTCTCGCCCCCACTTCACGTGAAGCCTTGGCCAAGGCGCGGTCTGTGTTTGGTGAAGGCACTTTGATTCTCTCCAACCGCCCCACCGCCCAGGGCGTAGAAGTTATGGCCACTGCTGAGGACAATCTGCAGCGCCTAGATAAGGGCCAGAGCACCAGCTCCAGCCTGAGCGCCGCCATCCAGGCGCGTGAGGCCGATGAGGTACGCCCCCTGGCCAAAGCCCCCAAGGCTCCTGTGCGCATGGATAGCCCCAGCGTTAACCCCCGCCAAAGCGTGGCCCAGGACACCGAGCAGCTGGCCATGAGCACCCTGTCCTTCCAGGACTATGTGCGCGAGCGCATGCTGCGCCGCCAGGGCGAAGGGGTAGAGGCCAATGCCCACCCCGAAATCCCTGAAGAGCAGCTGCCCACCTTCGCCCGCAAAGCGCGCCAAGACCTGCAACAAGCCGCTGCTGCCCCCGCGCCCATACTGAACAACCCTTTGCGCGCCCTGGCCAAAGAGCTGCCCGCTGCCCCCAAGCTGCAGGGCATGGCCTTGCCAGCAACGGCCAGCGCTGCGGTGCAGCCCGCCATGATGCAAGAGCTGCAATCGGTCAAAGCGCTGATTGAAGAGCGTTTTAACACCCTCTCCTGGCTGGGCCAAACCCGCCAGAATCCCCTGCAATCCAACCTGATTTTGAAGCTCATCCGCTCGGGCTTCTCGCCTGCTCTGGCCCGTACCTTGATGGAGCGCATGCCCCAAGGCAGCCCGGGCGAAAGCCTGCGCTGGCTGATGCAGGTGCTGGAGCGCAATCTGCGTACCGACGCGGCCGCCTCCCCCATCTACGAAGTGGGTGGCGTGTTTGCCCTGATTGGCTCTACCGGCGTGGGCAAGACCACCACGGCCGCCAAGCTGGCCGCCCTGTGCGCCCAGCGCCATGGCCCGCAAAGCGTGGGCCTTATCACGCTGGATACCTACCGCGTAGGCGGCCATGAGCAGCTGCGTGCCTATGGCCGCATGCTGGGCGTGGTAGCCCACCAGGCGCAGGATCAAGCCGCCCTGCAAGACCTGCTGGGCCTACTCTCGGGCAAGCGCATGGTCATCATCGACACCACCGGTGTGGCCCCGCGTGACCCGCGCAAAGATGAAATCCTCAAGGTGCTTGATTTGCCGGGCGTGCAACGCCTGCTGGTGGCCAATGCGGGTAGCCACGGCGATACCTTGGATGAAGCCTTGGCTGCCTTTAAAAACGCCGATTGCCGTCAAGCCATTCTTTCTAAGGTGGATGAGGCCGCCAAACTTGGCCCCGCACTGGATGGCCTGATTCGCCACCAAATGGTGTTGCGCGGCGTGACCAACGGCCAGCGCGTACCAGAAGACTTTGAGCGCGCCGTGGCCAAGGACTTGATTGCTGCAGCCATGCGCGCCCATAGCAAATCTGCATTCGACCCTGGCAGCCTGGACTTGGACTTTTTCTATGCCGACTCACCCCTGAACGCCCTGAGCCACGGGGGCCTGCATGCCTAGCCTGGACTGGAGCGCCCCTTTGAACCAGGGCAGCGGCCTGTACTGGCAGGCCCAAGACCCAGGCGTGCGCATGCTAGGCATCATCCCCTCGGGGCATGAGGCTGACCTGCATGCCCTATGGCAAGTCTGCGCCCATTTGCAAAGCCAAGGCCATGCTGTGCTGGTGCTGGATGGGCGTGAGAAAGAATCCGAACAAGCCCCCGGCTTGCAAGAGCTGATACACCCCGGCAGTGGCTTTGCCGGCCAAGCCCTGCCCGCTCACACGCATGACCCGCGCAGCATAGACAGCCTGCCCGCTGCTCGTGGCTTGGTGCAGCTGGCCCACCTGAGCCAGCAAAGCGGCCAACCGCCTTTGGCCCTGCTGCAGCGCCATGTGCGCAACCACGCCTTGGTGATTGTGCTAGCGCCAGCGCCGCTGCTGGCAGCGGCCCTGGCAGGGGTGCAGCACAGCCCCACCTTGCTCGTGCCTGCGCAGCGCAGCGCTGTGCTGCAGTGCTATCGCAGCTTAAAGCAGGTGTTTATGCACACCGGCCAAATGCCGCGCCTGCTGGCCTTGCGCCCTGCTGCCCTGGGTTTGGATCCCCTGCTCAAATCCGTGGCCATGTGCGCTCTGCACCACCTGCACACTGAGCCGCTGGCCCAGCAAATAGACCCCGCCCATCCGCGGCAGCTGCACCGCTGGTCGCTACAATGCTTGGAGCAGGCTGTGGCCGTGCAAGCCGCTGAGGCCCATCCCCTCTCAGCCCCTGCCGCCCTGACCTACCACCGCCCCTTGCCCACAGCCTTTGCCTAGAAGCATTATTGAGTTGATGTACACCCCCGACGGTCAATTAAACCGCGATGCCTTGATTCGCCAGCATGCCCCTTTGGTGCGCCGCATAGCCCACCACATGCTGGCCAAGCTGCCGCCCAGTGTGGAGCTAGACGACCTGATTCAAGTCGGCATGATTGGTCTGGCCGAAGCCCTGTCGCGCTTTGAGGCCAGCCAAGGGGTGCAGTTTGAAACCTTTGCCAGCCAGCGCATACGCGGGGCCATGATTGATGAGCTGCGCGGTAACGACTGGCTCAGTCGCAGCGCCCGCAAAGGGCAAAAAGACATCGAAAGCGCCATCGCGCGGCTGGAGCAAACCCTGGGCCGCGCCCCCAGAGAATCAGAAATTGCCGAGGAAATGGAGCTGTCCCTGGAGGACTACCAAAGCCTGCTGGGGCGCACACGCGGCACCCAGCTGATTTACCTGGAAGACATCGGCGGTGGCTCGGAAGAGGGTGAGGGCTACCTCGACCGCCATGTGGCCGACGCTGAGGCCGACCCCTTCGCCCAGCTGCGCGACCACCGTATGCGCGCTGCCCTGGTGCAAGCCATTGAAGGCCTGCCCGAGCGGGAAAAATACGTCATGGCCATGTACTACGAGCATGACATGAACCTGAAAGAAATCGCAGCGGTGCTGGAGGTGACGGAGTCACGCGTTAGCCAGCTGCACAGCCAGGCCGTGGCCCGTCTGCGCACCAAGATGCGCGAGCATTAAATGGCACACACCAAGGCGTAGCTGGCAATGCCCAATTACCTGCAACTGGGGCCGTTTACCTTTTCCTGGGCCTTGCTTTTGCTATTTGGCGGCTGGTGGTTGGGCAGCAGCCTGCAAGAACGCCTGGCCAAGCGCCAGGGCTTGGCCCCCGGCCCCCATGGCTGGTGGTTGATGCTACTGAGCCTGCTGATGGCCCGTTTGGGCTTTGTGCAAGCCTATTGGGCAGATTACGCCGCTGCGCCTGCCGGGCTGTGGGCCGTGCTGGATATTCGCGATGGTGGCTGGCAGCCTTGGTGGGGCTTGGCCGCAGCGCTGGCCTATGCCGCTGTCTTGCTGCTGCGCCGCAGCCCTTGGGCGCGCAGTGTGGCGGCGGGCTTGGGCGCAGGTGCTGCCTTGTGGCTGGGCGGGCAAGGGCTGCAGTATTTCAGCGCATCCGCCGCCCCGGCGCTGCCTGCTTGGCAGGGCATAGCGCTGGATGGCAGCCCGGTGCAGCTACGCCAGCTGCAGGGCCAGCCCGTGGTTGTCAATCTGTGGGCCAGCTGGTGCCCGCCCTGCCGCCGAGAAATGCCCGCCATGCTGCAAGCCCAGGCCCAGCACCCAGAGGTGCGCTTTATCTGGGTCAACCAAGGAGAGGCCGTGCAAACCGTGCTGGGCTTTGCCCAGCAGCAAGGCCTGCCCCCCGCCCAGGTTTTGCTGGACGTGGATAAGTCCCTGAGCCAGCAGCTAGGCAGCCATGCCCTGCCCACCACGTTTTTCTACCGTGCGGACGGTAGCCTGGCCCATGTGCGCACAGGTGAGGTTTCTGCCGCCACCCTCAGCCACTATCTGCATGATTGAGCCAGCATAGGCTTTGGCGATAATGCCCGTCATGTTCGGCAAAAATTTGAATTCTCCTTCCCCTACCAGCAGCGACCCGCAGCCGCAGACCAGGCGCAGCTGGGGGCTTGGGCTATTGGGTGCTTGCGTAGGCGGTGCGGCATGGCTAACGGGCTGCTCCAGCAAGCCCAAGGCGGGGCGCAAGCAAGGTGGCAAGGCTGCAACGCCAGCCCCTGCTGCAGGGGCACAAGGCAGCCTGCAACTTCCGCCCAAAGGGCGCGAGGCGCTGCTGGCCCGCACCCTGATGGTGGTCAACACCCCCTACACCTACGGCGGCAATACGCCAGAGGGCGGTTTTGATTGCAGCGGGCTGGTGCAATATGCCGTCAGCGGCGTTACCCAGCAAGCCCTGCCGCGCAGCACAGCGCAATGGGCGCGGGCCAGCCGCCGTATCTCTAGCGGTGGGTTGCAGCGCGGGGACTTTGTGTTCTTCAACACCACCGGCAAGCCCTACTCTCACATGGGCATTTATGTGGGTAATGGCCAGTTTGTGCACGCACCTTCCAGCGGCGGGCAGGTCAAGAAGGTACGCATGGACAACCCCTACTTTGCCAAGCGCTTTATGGAGGCGCGCAGCATCTTCCGCTAGTGCGGCGCAGCTTGTAGCGCCTGTGCGCAGGCATGGGCACTGGCCCAGGCCCATTGAAAGTTGTAGCCGCCCAGCCAGCCGGTGATGTCCACCACCTCGCCAATGAAGTACAGGCCCGGCTGGGTCTTGGCCTCCATGCTTTGCTGTGAGAGGGCGCGGGTATCAATGCCGCCCAGGGTGACTTCGGCTTTGGCATAGCCTTCGGTGCCGCTGGGGGTAATTTCCCAACGGCTGAGTTGCTCGGCCAGTTGCAGCAGGGCCTTGTCGCTGCACTGGTTGATGGGCTGCTGCCACTGCGGCTGGCGGCTGCACCAGGCATCAGCCAGGCGGGTGGGTAGCCACTGGGTCAGTACATTGGCCAGCAGTTTTTTGCTTTGTGCCTTGGCTTCGAGCAGGGCGCTGGCTAAATCAATACTCGGGGCCAGGTCAATACGCAGGGGCGTGCCTGGCTGCCAGTAGCTGGAAATCTGCAAAATCGCAGGGCCAGAGAGGCCACGGTGGGTAAAGAGCAAATCCTCGTCAAAAGCCATGGCCTGCTTTTTGCTGCCGGTGCTCATGCGCACGGGCAAGGCCAAGCCGGCCAAATCAGCGTAAGCCTGCCAATCTTCCCCCGCAAAGCGCAGTGGCACCAGGCCCGGGCGGCGCTCTACCAAGGGCAAGTCAAACAGCTGGGCCAAGCGGTAGCCCCAGTCACTTGCGCCAATTTTGGGGATGGATAGGCCGCCTGTGGCCACGACCAGCTGATGGGCTCGCACTTCGCCGCGCTCGGTGGCCAGGGCATAGCCTTCAGTTGTGGGCAAGGGGGTAACGCTGTGCACCGTGCAAGGCTGCCAGCGCTGCACCCCAGCGGCGCGGCACTCATTCAGCAGCATGGTGATGATGGCGGCTGCGCTGTCATCGGCAAACAACTGGCCCTTGTGCTTCTCGTGATAGGCGATGCCGTGGCGCTCTAGCAGGGCAATGAAATGCGCTGGCGTATAGCGCGACAGGGCCGAGCGCGCAAACTGCGGGTTCTGCCCCAAGTAATGCTGATGGGGGCTGCGCACATCTAAATCGCGATTGGTGAAGTTGCAGCGCCCGCCGCCAGAGATGCGAATTTTTTCAGCCACCTTGGGCGAGTGGTCAATGAGCAAAACACGCAAGCCGCGCTGCCCCGCCTGCGCAGCGCAGAAAAGGCCAGCAGCACCAGCGCCAATGATGATGGCATCAAATAATCGGAGGGCGGGCGTAGTCATGGCAAGCACACAGTCAGGCAGAAGCAGTGCAAGAAAAAAGCCAGCGCTTGCTGTAAGCGCTGGCTTTTTGTGGTGGTGGTCGTAGAGGGACTCGAACCTTCGACATCAGCATTATGAATGCTGCGCTCTAACC
>CAZMMM010000110.1:0-6556 GCA_964567385.1 uncultured Comamonas sp. | reverse complement strand
ATCTCGGGGCTATTCACATTGTCGTGATAGACCCAGCCCTCGTTGCCGGTGTTATAGGGCGGGTCAATGTAGATGCACTTCACCTTGCCGGCATAGCGCGGCAGCAGCGCCTTGAGCGCGTGCAGGTTGTCGCCCTGCACGATGAGGTTGCCTGAGTCTTTGCCTTGCTCTGGGCCGCAGGACAACGCGGCCACAGGCTCTAGCAGGCGAAAGGGGACTGCTTTGTGGTGTTTGATGACGGCATCTTTGCCGATCCAGTTCAGTGTTGGCACGGTGATCTATTTCTTCCAGTGGTGCACGACGGCGGTGTGCCGTCGCGGTGTTGTTGCGCCGGTGTTATTGCGCATTTGCGCGCTTAGGCGCTGGCTGTTTTTATTGCCCGCCCCCCACCCGCCAGGTGCTATTAGGCACTTCACCAAACACCTCGGGGGCATACAGCGCCTCAATACGGCTGGGCGGCAGGGCAAATTCGCCGGGGTTGTTCAGGCGCAGGGTGTATTCCACCGCAGCGCTGCCCTGGGGCAGATAGCTCCAGTAGGCGCGGTAGCTGTCTTGGTCGCGCTCTACAAAGATGGGGCCAAAGCCGCTGGGGCTGTCTTCGCCCTGGGTGGCAATGGCGGAATCACGCCCCAGGCCGCTGCCCAAAATGCTGGCCCCGGCGGGGATGGGGTCGCTCAGGGCCACCCAGGTCATATCCGCATTGGCTTGCACCTCTAGGCGCACACGTACCAGGTCGCCGCGTTGCAGTTTGTCCATTTGCGCTTGCTGCAAGGGGGTGACGGTTTTGCGCAGCCGATAGCCCGCGTTCACTGGCTGGCTGCGCGGCACGGCGGCCAGTACTTGCACGGCCACCCAGGGCTTGCCTGTGCCACGGTGTTGAATGCTCAGTTCGCCTTGCGGGCTATCGCCCCAGGGCAGGAAGAGCTGGCCGGGCGGCAAGGGCGCATCCACGGCGCTGCTGCCGGTGGGCAGCAGGCGGGCTTGGTTGGCGGCAGCGGCGGGCTGGTTGGGCAGGCGGGCTTGGTCTGAGAGCTGGCTCCAATCCACCGACTGGCTGCTGGCATGCAGCAAGCTGTTGGTGTGGCCGCTGACGCTGTCCTGCTCATAACGCTGGCTAAAGCCGCGCAGCGCCAGCCCTGCCCACAGGTTGGCTGTGGTGCTGCCCCAATGACCGTCTATCTGGCGGGCCAGCAGGCCGGTGACGATGCGGGGGCGCTCATCATCCCAATCGCTTTGGCCCAGGGTGAGTAGCAGCAGGCGGGCTGCATTCAGGCTGGGGCCTTGCATCAGCCACCACCAATGGTCTTGCGCCTCGGTAGAAAAGCCTAGCTGGGTGCCTGCATAGCTCAGGCGGTTGCGCAGGGCTTGCCATGCCTGGGCTTGGCGCTGTTCGCGCTGGGCCTGGGGTAACAGGGGCAAGACTTCTACCCAGTCCAGCAGGCTGTGGGTGGGCCAGGTGGCCAGGTCAATATCGATGCTGTCCAGCATGTCGGCGCTGGCTTGGCCGTGCAGGGTTAGGGCTGCAATGGCGCTGAGTTTGCGCTGCGCCAGGTCTTGGCGCGGGCTCCAGTGCTTGCGCTCTAGCTTGCCAGTCACAAAGCGGTGCAAGCCTTGCAGCATTTGCTCGCGCTGGGCGGGGGGCAGGGTAAAGCGCGGGTCTAGCTTGCTCATGTAGTGCGAGAGGGTGAGCAGGTGCGCCGTGAGCGTATCGCTGCCCTGGGGTTTGCGGCTGCCCATGGGCGGGAAGTAGAGGGCTAGGCCATCCTCATCTAGGTAGTTGGGCAGTTGCCCCATCAAGTCCTGCCACTGGGCGGCATCGTTCATGCCCACGGCGCGGCTGGTGGTTTGCTCCAGGCAGGTAAAGGGGTATTTCTCCCACCAGTCGCGCAGGCCGGGCACGCCTTGCTCTGGGTCAGCCAGGCGGGGGCTAAAGCTTAGGCGCAGGCCGCCTTTGCCGGGCAGGGCTTGGGCAGGCCATTGCAGGGCTTGCTGCCAGTGGCTATCTACTTGCAGCAGGGTGGCTTGTTGCACGGCCAGGGGCAGGGCAGGCAGTAGGCGCTGGTGCAGGCGGATGCTGTCTTGCGCCTGGCCCTGGCTGGCCTTGGCTTGCACCTGCCAGTGCAATTGGCCCTGGGCGGCATGGGCCAAGGCTTGAGGCACTTGCACCTGCCAGCGCAGTTCTTGGGCCTGGCCAGCGGGCAGCTCTACGGTTTGCGCATCCAGCGTAATGCCGCTGCTGACCCGGGCTTGCAGCTCTACGCGCATGGCCTGTTCGGTGGTGTTGCGCAGGGTGAACAAGGCGGTGAACTGGTCACCCTCGCGCACCACAGGCGGCAGGCCGCTGATGATTTGCAGGTCTTGCGTGGTGCTAATGCTGGTCTGCCCCGTGCCAAACTGGCCTGTGCCGTTGGCGGCAATCACAGCAATGGTGAAGCGGCTAAGGCTGTCATTCAAAGGCAGCTCGACCTGGGCGCGGCCTTGCTCGTCCAGGCGCACCTGGGGCTGCCACAGCAGCAAGGTGTCGAACAACTCGCGCTGGGCCAGCTCGCTGCTGCCACCGCCGCCGCCGGGGGCTGCGGCCTTCAAACCAAAGTGGCGCTTGCCCACCACCTCAGATTGCGCGGTGGCGGTGCTGACGTACCAGTTACGCCGCCGCCACAGGCCTTCGCCCAGTTGCCAACTGTGGTTGGGCAGCAGCTCCAGCAGGGCCTGATCTACAGCGGCCAGCGCCACGTCAGCATGGGCGGCTGGCTCGCCATTGGGCAGGCGCACTTCAATCTGCACCTGCGCCTTGTCGCGCACCTGGTAGCGCTCTTGGTCAGTACTGAGTTTGACCTGCAACTGCTGGCTGGGGTCTTGCACGCGCAGCTCGGCCACGCCCAGACGGAAGGTGGGCTTGCTCAAATCCACCAGTGCGGTGGGGGCCACATAGTCTTGGCCCTGGAGACGGAAGCGGCTCCACCATTGGCCGGGGCTGCGGTAGCCCCAGGTGAAGAAGCTGTACCAGGGCACATCTTCCAGCCGCCCGCGCAGCGCTAGTACGCTGACGTACACGTTCGGCCCCCAGCCTTCTTGCAGGGGCAGTTCTAGCATGGGCTTGTCGCCTTGTAGCTGTACGACCTGGCTGTCCAGAATGCCTTCGCGCTCAATGGTGACCAGGGCGGTGGCCTGGCGGAAGGGCATGCGCACTTGCAGGCGTGCTGTCTCGCCGGGGCGGTAGCTGGTTTTTTCTGGCAGCAAGTCCATGCGGTCATGGTCTTCGCCGCCAAACCATTGCTGGCCACCCTGGCTGACCCAAACGCTGTCTGCCGCCTCTGCCACGCGGCCTTGGCGGTCTTTGAGCTGGGCGGTAAAGGTGACGCGCCCCGCGTCTTTCAACTGCACGCTGCATTCCAGCAAGCCCTGGCTGTCGGTTTTACCGCTGCAAACCTTGCCCATGGGGTGTTGCTGCTCGTGGTTGTCGTAGCTGTAGAAGCCGCCCACCAAGCGCTTGCGCGTGCTGGTGGTGGTGGTGCGCGTGGCCTGCACCGTCATGGCCACTTTGGCCTGGGGCTGGCCCTGGGTGTCCACCGCCAGCACTTTGAAGCGGTAGGCTTTTTGGTCATCGGCCCAGCCATCCAGCGCAATGGCGGGCAGCAGGCTGGTGGGCCAGACGGTTTGCCGGCTGCTGAGGGTGTGGATTTCACCGCTGGGGTCGGCAAAGCTGGCTTCCAGCAGCAGGCGCTGCGGGCGTTTGGCTTCAATAGCGGGCAGTTGCAGTTGGCCCTGGCCTTGCGCGTTCAAAGTCATGGCCTGTTTGTCCAGCAGCAGCCGAGGGGTACGTTCCTCCTCCTCTGCACGAGGGGTGCTGAAGCTAAAGGCCTGCCAGCGCTCAAAGTACACATGCTCGCTTTGCAACTGGGCGCTGACTTGTACCTCTTGGCCAGCGGCGCTGCCCCCGTCTAGGTATTGCAGGTGCATTTGCACGGGCAGGGCTGCGGCGGCCATTAAAGGAGCTGGGGCGGCGGGCGTTATGCTGCCCTGCAGCACCGGCAGGCGAAAGGCTTCCACCCGAAACTCGCCCGATGGCAGGTAGATGCGGTTGCCTTCTTTATCCTCCCCCTCTAGCGTGATGCGGTACTGCCCTAGCTTGGCCGCACGCGGTATGGCCCAGCTATGGCTGGCGCTGCGTGATGAGCTATTTGGGCTGTTGACGTTGCCCCAGGACAGGGGCAGGCGCTCTTCCTGCCCGCTGCCCAGGTGGGTGATAACGGCTTCACGCGGCCAGACTGGGGGCATGGCCAGGCCTGCGGCCACTTCCTGGCGCACAAAATGCTTCATGGAAACTGTCTCGCCCGTGCGCAGCAGGGGGCGGTCCAGCACGGTGTGGGCGATGAGGGCTGGCTCACCACTCCAGCCACGGGGCAGGTTAAAGCGCCAAGGCTCTATGCCTTTTTGCCAATCGCTCCAGACAAAGGCCATATCGTCCGCTGTGCGGGCGCTGATAAACCATTCCCCGCTTTGGTAGCTGGCATAGTTTTTGTCGTTGTAGTCGCAGTGCGGGGCATCCAGATTGATTTTGCCGGGCAGGGGCACGCGGCCTTGCGCGTCGCTGCGGCCTTCAGCATGCAGGCGGCCCAGGCAGTCAAACACTTTGACCTGGGCATTGGCCACGGGCTGGCCACTGCTCAGGCGCGTCACCCAAGCCAAGCTGCCTTCCTTGCCAATTTTGCTGTGTACGGCCAAGTCGGTGACCAGGGCTGATGTGCGTACATACATGCGCCGCTGTGGGCCAAGGCGGTCATCCATCAGGGCTGCACCCAGGCGGGGGGAATCAATCTCCAGCACATGAAAGCCGCTGCGCGTCAAGGGCACGGCTACCACCTCAAAAGGGCGCGGGTCGCCTGTCTTGGGTTGGGGCAGCAGCACCTGCTCCACCTTGGGGCGGTCTTTCAGCAGGGAGATGCTGCGGGTCGAGAGGTAATCCTCCTCCACCTCGGTGACGGCGTGCTCATCCCCAGTTTCGGGGTCTTTTTCTTTGGGGCCGGGGGGCGGCAGGGGGGCGGTGGTGTCTTGCCCGGCCCGCTCGCGGTTCACGCTGCCGCTGTGGTACTCAGCCAGCAGGCTCCACCAGTGGATGATGTCGGCCTCATCATCGAGCACCAGGCTGCGTAGCTGTGCGCCTTGCGCTTGGTCGGTTTGGTGCATGCCTTCGATGTTGCGCACCGTTAGCGGCAGCAGAGCGGTGCCGTCGCTGCCCTCGGCATAGCGTTCTAGTACGCCAAAGCGCTCGGAGGCAAATTTGGCCAGCCCCGGCTCTTCGCCCACGCGCACCATCAGGGGGTAGTTGGCGGCATTGCTCAGGGGGCGGCCTGCATCGTCTTTGAGCTGCTCGGGCAGCTCGATGCGCAACTGCGCCTGGGCGGTAAAAGGTGGTGCAAAGTGCAGACTGGTGATGAGGTTGCTGTCGTCATCCAGCACTGGGGCTTGGCTGTGGCCTTCACCCGTCAGGCGCACTTGTGCGGCCAGACTGCGCTCTACCGGGGCAGAAAACTCCAGGCTGATGGGGCGAATCGGCAGGCAGCCTGCGCTGGGGCGCTCGCGCTCGCAACTCATTTGGGCGCTAAAGGCGCGGCGCACCTCATAGTCCAAGACTTGGGCTTTGTGGTTTTTCTGCCCCCCGGGGGTGGCGACACCAGCGCCATAGACCAGTTGCATCTGGCTGCCTGCCGTCCAGCGGCGCTGGCAAGTGATCAGGGCAAATTGTTCGGGTCGTTCGGCATAGTCCTGTTCTAGCCTCAGGCTTTGCACAATTGCCTGGGCCTGTTCGCCCTCCACCCAGCGCAGGGGCACACGCTCGCCCAGTTCGGGGCTGCGGCAGTAGCTGTATTCCAGCAGGCTTTCGCGGGTGGCGGGGCCATTCAGGCGCAAGACGAATACCTGCGCTTCATCAATGGCTTCGTAGCTGCGTGGCCAGCGTTCTTCCACCCTGGGGCCGGCAATCTGGAACTGGTAGCTTTTGCCCTCTTTTGCGCCTTTCAGGGCTTCTTTTGTGGGCGATTGAAATTCGCGGCGCAGGCGCACGGTGCAACTGGTGCCAGCAGGCAGGGGGCGGTCAAACTCCCAAGCCCATTCGCGGGCGTTGTTCCAATGGCCGCTGCCTGCGTTAAAGGCCGGGTCAGAGCAGGTGATTTCTGCTGGGGCGGGCGCTTGCGGGTCGCCAAAGCGCACGGCATCCTGGTCGGTGCGCAGCACGACCTGATGGGCCTCTTCCACCACGCCCTGGGGGCTGAGTTTTTGCACTTGCAGGGCCAGGCTGGGGGCGCTGCCCAGGGCCAGCAGGGAAAGCAGCCCGATTTTTGAAAAAGTATTGCGAAGAGACATGGGCTGCTTTCCAGGGTGCACAAGGAGGGTGCTTAGTGACTGCTCAAGCGGGCGCGGTGGCGGGTAATTTGCGCCTGTACCTGAGCTGGTGCGGTGCCGCCCAAGGTGTTGCGGGCGTTCAGGCTGCCTTCCAGACTGAGCACTTCAAACACATCATCCGCAATGTGGGGGTTGAAGGCTTGCAGCTCAGTCA
>CAZMMM010000109.1:0-6643 GCA_964567385.1 uncultured Comamonas sp. | reverse complement strand
GTACCCAATCTTCAGAGGCGTAAAGCTTCACCAAAAAGCCGCACCAGGGACGCCAGGTGTGGCTTTTTTGTGCCTGCTTTTGCAGCGGCACTTACCACAGGCATAAAAAAATGGCGCTCTGTTGATACAGAGCGCCAGTGTTCAGGCTTGCTACCCAATCATGCCAAGCTTGGTAAGCAGGTCTGGCATGGGTTTACTTACATGGGTAGGCCAACATAGTTCTCAGCCAGCACACGTGCGCCGTTTTCTGAGGTGAAGATGTAGTGCAGCTCGGCCTCTTGCATCTTGGCGTTAAAGCCGCTGTCTTCGGCAAAGTCGTGCATCAGCATCGTCATCCACCAGGAGAAGTGCTCGGCCTTCCAGATGCGGCGCAGGGCTTTTTCTGAGTAGCTGTCAATGCCTGATTCGCTCTTGTTTTGGTAGAAATCTACCAAGCCTTGCCATAGATAGCCCACGTCAGAAGCGGCCAGGTTCAAGCCCTTGGCACCGGTGGGGGGCACGATGTGGGCTGCGTCGCCCGCCAGGAACATGCGGCCAAAGCGCATCGGCTCGGTGACAAAGCTGCGCAGGGGGGCAATGCTTTTTTCAATGGAGGGGCCAGTGACCAGTTTGGCAGCGGTTTCGGGGTCCACGCGGCGCTTGAGTTCTTCCCAGAAAGCTTCGTCGCTCCAATCTTCTACCTTGTCGGTCAGGGGCACTTGCAGATAGTAGCGGCTGCGCGAGAGGCTGCGCTGGCTGCACAGGGCAAAGCCGCGTTCGCTGCTGGCGTAAATCAGTTCTTCAGAAACAGGGGGTGTGTCTGAGAGCAAGCCCAGCCAGCCAAAGGGATAGACCTTCTCGAAGGTTTTGATTTTGTCGGCAGGCGCACTGGCGCGGCAAACACCGTGGAAACCGTCGCAGCCAGCGATAAAGTCGCAGGTGATTTCATGCGTCTGACCGTCTTTTTCGTAGCGCACGCGGGGCTTTTCGCCTTCCAGGAAGTCAAAGGGCTGAACGTTCAGGGCTTCGTACACCGTGGTCAGGCCAGCAGCGGCGCGTACATCCATCAAGTCGCGGGTGACTTCGGTCTGGCCGTACACCATCACTTGTTTGCCGCCGGTGAGCTTTTTCAGGTCAATGCGGTGGCGTTTGCCAAAGTACAGCAGCTCAATGCCTTCGTGGGGCAGACCCTCGGCGTGCATACGCTCGGCAGCACCGGCTTTTTCCAGCATTTCTACGGCCACTTGTTCCAGTACCCCGGCGCGGATGCGGCTCAACACGTAGTCGGGGCTGCGCTGCTCCAAAATGATGTTGTCAATGCCCGATTTGTGCAGTAGCTGGCCCAGCAGCAGGCCAGAGGGGCCAGCGCCAACGATGACGACAGGGATGTGGGTGGTAGTGGCAGGTGTGCTCATAGTGCGTTATCTCCTGGAAACGACGGGGGGTAATCAAAAAACCAGCCATACAAGCCTGTTAAAAGCCTGTATGGCATCAATCACGGCGCTAGCGTAATCCCCCATCATGTGAAAATCGAGGGAGTTTTGTGTAATTTGCGCGATAATCGCGCACTTCATCTAGCTATCGCGCAAGATACACTGCTATGACCATGCCTAATCTGCCTTCATCTCAGCCAGTGCCGCCCATTGCCCATGCCGACTTTATTGCTGGCCTGGCTAAAGGGCTGGCAGTGCTAGAGAGTTTCGACACCGAGCGCCAGCGACTGAACGCCACCCTGGCCGCCCAGCGCACCGGGCTAACGCGGGCAGCAGCGCGGCGGCATTTGCTGACCTTGCAGCATCTGGGCTATCTGGAAAGTGAGGGTGGATATTTTTGGCTCACGCCCAAGGCGCTGCGCTTTTCGGGGGCGTATCTGGCATCGGCACGGCTGCCGCGCATTGTGCAGCCGCTGCTGCATAGGCTGGCGGCGCAGACTGGCCTGTCCTACACCTGCGGCTTGCTGGATGGGGATGCGGTGGTTGTGATTGCCCGCAGCGCGGTGCATGACAAAAGCGAGCGCCTGATGCCCCACGGCCTGCATTTGGGCACTCGTGTGCCTGCACACGCAACATCCACCGGACGGGTGCTGCTGGCGGCTTTAGAGCCAGCAGACTTAAGTGCCTGGCTCACCCAGCACGATTTGCCCCAGTTGACGGCCCACACCATCACCCAAGCTACCGCCTTGGAGCAGGTGCTGGCACAGGTGCGCCAGCAAGACTACTGCCTGGCCAGCCAGGAGCATGAGCTATCCATCCACGCCCTGGCTGTGCCGCTGCGCAATATGCAGGGAGTGACGGTGGCGGCGCTGAATGTGGTGGTTTCTAGCCAGCAAGCCCAGCCCGAGGGGCTGCTGCAAAGTGTTTTGCCCTTGCTGCAAGAGGGGGAGCGGGTGCTGAGGCCGCAGCTTTAAGCTGGCCGAAGTTTGTGCTGCAGCTGACATAGCTTTGCATTTATTAAAGCGGCCACTCAATACGGCTCTTCTAATATAGGTCTCCTTTTTTATTTTCGGATTAGGGTTATGAACGCACAAGAAATCCTTCACTTCATTACGACGCAGGGCGCGGAGTTTGGCATCAAGCTACTCACAGCGATTGTTGCTTGGCTAGTGGGTCGCTGGCTGATTGGCTTGGCTGTCAAGCTGCTAGGCAAGATTTTCCAACGTGGCAGCAAAATTGATGCCACGCTGTCCAACTACTTGCAGTCCATCATTTCGGTGGTGCTTAATGTTGTTCTTATCCTGGCGATTCTGGATATCTTTGGGGTCAAAACCACTTCGTTTGCCGCTTTACTGGCGGGTGCTGGTCTGGCCATTGGTGCTGCCTGGGGTGGCATGCTGGGCAACTTTGCTGCTGGTGTGTTCATGCAGGTGCTGCGCCCCTACAAGGTGGGTGACTTCATCAGTGCAGGTGGTACGTTGGGGACAGTCAAAGAGCTGGGCCTGTTCACCACCACTGTTGTGACGATGGACAACGTAGTCACCATTGTGGGCAATGGCAAAATTTTTGGTGACAACATCCAAAACTACAGCACTTTGCCTGTGCGCCGTGTGGATTGCGCCACCAAGGTAGCCAACAGCGTTAACCCCCTGGAGGCGATTGAGCGCCTGCGCCCAGCGATTGCGGCCATTCCCAATGTGTCCACCAACCCAGCACCTGATATTGAGATTTTAGAGTTCACCCACGAAGGCCCACGCCTGTGCGTGCGCCCCTATACGCACACCGACCACTATTGGCAGGTGTATTTTGATACCCATAAAGCCATCGCCCAGACTTTTGCGCAGGCGGGTTACCCAGCCCCAGAGCTGCCAGTTACTATGCGTAAAGACAGCTAAGCATGTTCTAAGCGGGCAGGCTGGGCCTGTTGATAATGGCAAAGTAAGAGGCCGGTATGATTACCGGCTTTTTTGTTCTTTTAAGCGTTACGCAAAGGGTCTAGGGTGGCTTGCCCATCCTGGGGTTTGAGCTGAATGAGCTCAATTTTGTAACCGTCAGGGTCGGTGACAAAGGCGATGATGGTGCTGCCGCCTTTGACGGGGCCAGCCTCGCGGCTGATGGTGCCGCCAGCAGCGCGTATTTTGTCACAGGCAGCGTAAGCATCTGGCACGCCTATGGCGATATGCCCGTAGGCGTTGCCGTGGTCATAGCTGTCAGTGCCCCAGTTATAGGTCAGCTCAAGCTCGGCCTGGGCGGGGTTGCCGCCTGCAAAGCCCAAGAATGCCAAGGAGTATTGGTATTCAGGGTTTTCTGTGGTGCGCAACAATTGCATGCCCAGTACCTGGGTGTAGAAGTCAATAGAGCGTTGGAGGTTACCAACGCGTAGCATGGTGTGTAGGAATTGCATAGCTGGGTATTGTGCGATAACTTGCTTGGCGTAGAAGATTTTGGTGGATAGTGAGCTAGATGGACAATTCTGCAACCGACGATAAATTAAAGCTGCCTTGCCAGCCTAGGGTAGTCGCTTTACTCATGAATGAGCTGCGCACCGATGCGCCCAGCCTGCGCCGCCTGGTGCAGCTCTTTGGTGCAGACCCCGTACTGGCTGGCTGGCTGCTGGGGCAGGCCAATGCGGGTATTTATCAACTAGTGGGACAGGTGAAGGGTATTCCGCAAGCGGTGGCCTTGCTGGGGGTGTCGCAGCTGCGTATTTTGTTGAAAAAAGCCTATGCCAGCCTGTCTGTGCGTGTGGCTGGTATGGATCAGTTTGGGCCTTATAGCTTGGCCAGCGCGCGCCTGGCACGCAGCTTGGCGGCAATTTGCTCTTTAGAAACCAGCCAAGCGTATGCAGCGGGCTTGCTCCATGCGCTAGGGCAGTTGGTGCAGCACCAAACCAATCCTGCCCAAGCGGCGCAGCTGTCGCAGCAAGTGCCGGTGTGGGATCCACGGCGCCCAGCCTTAGAGGTGCAGCAGCTGGGCTATAGCACCCACCAAACTACCGTCGCCTTGCTGCGCAGCTGGGGCCTGCCAACCGCTTTATGCCAGCTCATTCGGGATATGGAGCAGCCTTTGAAGGCCAAGGATTTAGAGCCCCTCAGCGTTGTGCTGCACCTATCTGCATGGGCGCAAAGAGCGCGCTTTTCCTGCTGGTCAGAGCGCGAGCAGGTTCGCGCCTTTCCTGTGGAGGAGGCGCTGGCCGTCGGCTTGGATATGGATGTGGTGTTGCAGCAAGAAACGCCTGACTGGTCGCGCTCTATTTATTAAGGTTGCAAACGGTCAATAGGGTAGGCAGAGGGGTAGCGCCGCCTATGGCCTGGGCACAACCTGCCCCTGGCTGTTGGTGCATCGAAATACATTGCAATGCCACTCTGGGCCAGTGGGCTTGAAGGGGATGGAAGGCTCCTGCTGGCTGGGCTTGCTCCCAGGGTGGCCTGGCCGATGAGGGAGAGGTGGGCGGTGGTGGGGGCGCTGTGGTGTAGTCCACAGCCAGGGCTGGCTATCGACCAGAGCGGGCTGGGTGGCCGCAGCTGGTGGAGCTGGCTCTTGCACAATGATTACCGAGGGCTGGCGAGCAGCTTGAGCGGCGGCTTTTGCCGCCTCAGCCTGTGCCTGGCGCAGTTGTGCGCGGTGGGCCTGCTCTTGCTCCCAGCGCTGGCGGGCTGCTTGGTACTGGGCTTCCTGACTGGCCTGCTGCTCTGGGGTTAATGCGGGCAAAAGTTCAACACCTTCTTGATTAATTGGGCAAGCGCTGTCGGTGTAAGTCACTTGGCCGGTGTGCGGGTCTGTGCAGCGCTGCACTTGCGCCCAAGCCATACTGTGTGCACCCCATAGCCAAGCCATTCCAATAGCTAGCCAAGAGTATTTAAAGGCGTGCGATGTTAAAAAACCAGGCAAGGCAGAGCGCAGGTACATAAGCAGTTTTTCAGGCAGCGGTAGAGGCCCACTTGGTGGGCTGGGGCAGCCAGCGTAGCAAGGCCTGCAGCGCCGCACCATAGAGGGGCACGAAAACCGCCAAACTCACCAGCAGCTTGATGGCGTAGTCCACCACGGCAATCTCTATCCAGTGCTCGGCCATAAAGGCATTGCTGCTGCGCCAAAAAGCTACGCTGAAAAACACCAGCGTATCCAGCGCCTGCCCCGCTATGGCTGCTGCGGCTGGGGCAATCCACCACTGGCGTAGCTGGCGCAGGCGGTCAAAAACCTGCACATCCAGCAGCTGGCCCAGGGCATAGGCCAAAAAACTGCCCAGGGCAATCCGAAATACAAAGCCATTGAAGCTTTGCAAGGCGGTAAAGCTGCCAAAAACGCCATCTTGAAACAGCACCGACACCACATAGGACGCAAGCAGAGCAGGCAGCATGCTGCGGGCGATCACCCGCCTGGCACTGTGCGTGCCCATGAGCCGCACGGTTAAATCAGTCAGTAAAAAGATGAAGGGAAAGCTAAACGCCCCCCAGGTGGTGTGCCAGCCCCAAAGGGTGATGGGTAATTGCACCAAGTAATTGCTGGCAATGATGAGGCTGATATGAGCGGCCACCAAAAACGCCAAAATCCCGCGCTGGCGGGGAAAAGAGTGGGAGAGCATTGGTCTGAACCTTTTTGAGTGATGGGGTGAGGGAACCCATAAGCAGCAGCGCTATGCAAAAACGCTGCTGGCGCGAACTGCGTATTGTAAGTCTGCCGCGTAGCAGGCTGATTTATGCAAAGTTTCCCTAGGGCTTTCACTAGGCTAAGCGTAAAACCCGAGTGCTCACAGGCCAGATACAACCCTTGCGGGTTATGCTTTAACCGCTTTATTTCGCCCAAGCCAACAGCAAAGGAGACCATTGCATGCAAATTGAAATGACTATCAACGGCCAGGCCGTCAGCGCCCATGTGCCGCCCAACACCTTGCTGGTGCAGTTTCTGCGCGAGCATCTGCGCCTGACTGGCACACACGTGGGCTGCGACTCGGCCCAATGCGGTGCTTGCACCGTGCTAGCTGATGGCCGTGCCATCAAATCGTGCAATGTGCTGGCTGTGCAAATGCAGGGCGCAGCGCTTACCACCATTGAAGGCATGGCCGAAGCCGATGGCACGCTACACCCCCTGCAAGCTGCCTTCAAAGAGTGCCACGGCCTGCAATGCGGCTTCTGCACCCCCGGCATGGTGATGAGCAGTGCCGACTTGCTCCAGTACCATCCCGATGCCAGTGAGGCAGAAATCCGCGCCCTGTTGGAAGGCAATCTGTGCCG
>CAZMMM010000108.1:0-6644 GCA_964567385.1 uncultured Comamonas sp. | reverse complement strand
GCGATTACTGCATCATCCCGCCCAACAGTTTTGCGCTGGCGCGCACGGTGGAGTATTTCCGCATTCCGCGCGATGTGCTGACCGTTTGCCTGGGCAAGAGCACCTATGCGCGTTGCGGCATCATCGTCAACGTTACGCCTTTTGAGCCAGAGTGGGAGGGCTATGTGACGCTGGAGTTCTCCAACACCACGCCGCTACCCGCCAAAATTTACGCGGGTGAGGGTTGTGCCCAGGTGCTGTTCTTCCAAAGCGACGAGGTCTGTGAGGTCAGCTACCGTGACCGCAATGGCAAATACCAGGGGCAAAGCGGCGTAACCCTGCCGCGCGCCTAAGAGGGAAAAGATTATGAAGTGGGAAGGTAATCGCCAGTCCAGTAATGTGGAAGACCGTCGGCGTAGTGGTGGCGGTGGTGGCCTGCTGGGTGGCCGCTCTATCGGTATAGGCACGATTGTGCTGGCGCTGGTAGGTTGGGGCGTATTCGGCATCAACCCCTTGACCACCATAGGTTTGCTTTCGGGGGGTTCGCCCCAGGTGCAGCAGGGGCCAGCGCAAAGCCCGCCCACTGATGACCGGCAAGCGGCTTTTGTTTCCACTGTGTTGGCTTCTACCGAAGACGTGTGGGGCCAAATCTTCCAGCAAGGTGGGGCGCGCTACCAAGCGCCCAAGCTGGTGCTGTTTCGTGGCAGCACGCCGACCGCCTGCGGTATGGGGCAAAGTGCCATGGGGCCGTTTTACTGCCCGGGTGACCACAAGGTGTATTTAGACATGGAGTTTTTTGACACCATGAGCCGCCAGCTGGGCGCGCCCGGTGAGTTTGCCCGTGCCTATGTGATTGCCCATGAGGTAGGCCACCACGTACAAACCCTGCTGGGCGCAACGGCAAAGGTCGATAGCCAGCGTGGCCGCATCAGCCAGCGTGAGCAAAATGCCCTGTCTGTGCGCTTGGAGCTGCAAGCCGATTGCTATGCGGGTATTTGGACGCGCTACTCCCAGCAAGCCAAAAACTGGCTGGGCCAAAGCGATATCGAATCTGCCTTGAATGCCGCCAGTCAGATTGGCGACGACACCTTGCAGCGCAAGCAAACCGGCACGGTGCGCCCTGATGCCTTCACCCACGGTAGCAGCGCCCAGCGGGTGCGCTGGTTTACTCAGGGCATGAATACGGGTAGCGTGCAGGCTTGCGATACCTTTAGCGCCCAGCAACTTTGATATTTCACTGCGCACATCAACCGCTTCCTAGCCTTTGCACAGGCAAAAAAGCCACACCCTAGCGTTAATAGGTGGTGGCTTTCTTTATTTTTACGTGCCGCGCCGGCAGGTTTACAGCGCAAATGCGACAATAGCGAGCTACATGACAAGTTCTTTTTCTTCTCTTCCCCTTGCTCCAGCGCTGACACAAGCGGTCGCCGAAATGGGCTACGAGCAAATGACCCCCATCCAGGCTCAGGCAATTCCCGTTGTTTTAACGGGGCAAGACGTAATGGGGGCCGCCCAAACGGGCACAGGTAAGACGGCGGCATTCTCTCTGCCCTTATTGCAGCGCCTGATGCGCCATGAAAACAGCTCGGCCTCGCCTGCACGCCACCCAGTGCGGGCCTTGGTGTTATTGCCCACCCGTGAATTGGCTGACCAGGTTGCCCAGCAAATTGCCCAATACGCCATACACACCAAGTTGCGCAGCACCGTGGTATTTGGCGGTATGGACATGAAGCCGCAAACTGCTGAACTGAAAAAAGGTGTGGAAGTGCTGGTGGCAACCCCAGGGCGCTTGCTAGACCATATTGAGGCGAAGAATCTGGTGCTCAACCAGGTGGAGTATGTGGTGCTGGACGAGGCCGACCGCATGCTCGATATTGGCTTCTTGCCTGATTTGCAGCGCATTCTTTCCTATCTGCCCAAAGAGCGCACAACGCTACTGTTTTCAGCCACTTTCTCGCCTGAAATCAAGCGCTTGGCGGCCAGTTATTTACAAAACCCCATCACCATCGAGGTGGCGCCCCCCAATCAAACGGCGGCTACGGTAGAGCAGCGCTTTTATAGCGCCGATGACGATGACAAGCGCCGCGCGATTGCCGCTCTTTTGCAAGAACGCGGGATTAAGCAAGCCTTTGTGTTTTGCAATAGCAAGCTGGGCTGTGCCCGCTTAACTCGCGCCCTGGAGCGCGATGGTTATCGTGCCGCTGCCTTGCATGGTGATAAAAGCCAGGATGAGCGTTTGAAAGCCCTAGAGGCGTTCAAGCAAGGCCAGGTGGACTTGCTGGTCTGCACCGATGTGGCAGCGCGTGGCTTGGACATCAAAGATGTGCCTGCCGTATTTAATTACGATGTGCCATTCAATGCAGAGGATTATGTTCACCGCATTGGCCGGACTGGCCGCGCTGGCGCCAGCGGCTTGGCTGTCACCTTGGTGGGGCGCAGCGATAGTAAATTGGTAGCAGATATTGCCAAACTTACGAAGCAAGCTATCAAGGTAGAGGCTAGTGATGATTTACCCCTGCGCCGTCGCAGAGAATCAACCCCAGCCTACAGCGAGCAACGCGGCAGCCACCACCCAGGGCGTAATGCCCGCCCAACACGCAGCCCACGCTCTGCGCCTTTGGATCCTTTCTTTACCAAGCCTTATCAGCCTGCGGCCAGTGACTCCAGGGCGGATTGGGAGAAAAACCCCAACCCCAGCCTTGGGCGCAATACCCATAAACCCAAGCGCAAATTGCCAGCATTGTTTATGCCAGCGGCCGCGCAGGCATAGTTACACACATAAGCGCCATGGCCCGCTCGGCTCTAGCCCCAGGCTTTTTAAGCGCTGGGGCTTTGTACTTGTGGGCAGGGTATTTGATAGAGCTGGCGTTGTGTGAAATCTTGCTCATTGATTTGCATGGCAGTCAACGCGCGCCCCCAAACGCAGCCAGTATCCAGGCCCAGCAGTTCAGGGCGCTGTAGCAGCCCTAAAGTGGACCAATGCCCAAAAGCAATCATGCAATCTGCGGTTTGCCTCTGGGGGCAGTCAAACCAAGGGAGCAAGCCCGCTGGGGCGCTGTCTGCAGCCTCAGAGCTTGCAAAATCCATCACACCTTCAGGACTACAAAAGCGCAGACGGGTCAGGGCATTCACAATAACCCGCAGGCGGTCAAAGCCTGCTAACTGCCCATGCCACGCTGCGGGTGTATTGCCGTACATATGGCGCAGAAACTCAACGCGCCTGGGGCCGCTTAAGCAAGTTTGCACCTCTTGGGCATAGGCCAGCGTATTTTCAAGACTCCACTGCGGTAAAACACCGGCATGCAGCAGTAATAAATCTTGTTTTTTGGGGCTTTGTAAATGGCGCACCAATGGTTGCCGCGCTAGCCAATCGAGCAGTAGCTCGCGCTCTGGGGCAGCCAAAATGGCTTGTAAAGTGTCGCGCTGACCGGTTGTGCGTATGCCGTGGGCAGCAGCAAGTAAATGTAAATCATGGTTTCCCAGAACGGGGTGGATGCTGCCCTCATGGGCCATGCAGAAGCGTAAAACCCCCAGAGAGTCAGGCCCGCGATTGACCAAGTCACCCAGTAGGTAAATATGGTCTGTGCTGGGCGAAAAGCTGACTTTTTCAAGCAGTGTTTGAAATGCTTGGTTACAGCCTTGTATGTCACCTATCAGATAGCTTGCCATGTTCGATGTGCTTGTAGCGTGTGGTATGAGTAGTTAAGCGGGGCGTTATGTGTTAATTTTAATTGACGAGGGTGGTGGCTATCTAATAAGAATGTGCTTATAATGAACCATCTTTTTTTTAAGGAATGAATCCCATGAGCGTTTATAAAGAGTTGCTGCAGCAGCGTGAAGCTTTGAATCAACAGATTGCAGAGGCGCGTCGTGTTGAGATGGCTGATGCCGTTGCCCGTGTGCGTGCCCTGATTGCTGATTATCAGCTGACTCAAGACGATGTTTTCCCTCCCAGCCGTGGTAGCCGCGTAGTAGGCGCTAAAGTGGCCCCTAAATATCGCAACCCCCTGACCAATGAAACTTGGACTGGCCGTGGCAAGCCACCCCGTTGGATCCAAGGCCAAGAACGCGAGCAATTCCTGATCCGCGATTAAATCGTCTGTCAGACTGCCCCTCAATGAAAAAGCCCGTCTGTTGATGGGCTTTTTTAATGCGCGCCGAAATCTTTAAAAGATGTCAAGTTAGAGGTCTGCAAGAGCAAAAGCCAGAGGCAGCAAAAAATTTCCCCGACAATGCAGCATGCTTGAACAATTACTTATAGCAGGTGGAGGCATAGCAGGCTTATCAGCAGCCTTGGCCGCCAGCCAAGCTGGTTGGGAGGTGCGGGTTTTTGAGCGCGCTCCAAAGTTTTCAGAGTTTGGCGCTGGCGTACAGTTAGGCCCGAATGTGGTGCGCTGCTTACAAAGCTTGGGGTTATGGCCCGCTTTGCAAGCGGTAGCGGTAGCGCCTGAAGCAATTCAAGCGCGCAGCGCCTTATCTGCTGCGGTTTTGGGGCGAATGCCACTGGGCGGCATCATCCAACGGCGTTATGGTGCGCCTTATCTCACGGTGCACCGTGCTGATTTACACAAGGTGTTACTAGAGGCAGTGCTAGAGCGGCCAGGCATCTATATCAAAACCGCAGAGCCTGTGCTGCAGCTGGTGGGGGCTGCGACAGTCAACTCTTCAGCCGTAACCGTACGAACCGCTAGCTACCCGAGCGTAGAAGGCGATGCTTTATTGATTGCCGATGGGGTATGGAGCCAATTGCGCAGTGCGGTCGTCAAAAATGACCAGCCTTTGCGATATACGGGGCACTTGGCATACCGTGCCCTTTTGCCTATAGCCGCTGTGCCGGCTGTCTGGCGTAGCCCCGAGGTACAGGTCTGGATGGGGCCGCGCTGGCATGTAGTGCATTACCCGGTGGCAGTGGGCAAGCTGCTGAATTTGGTAGTCATTGTGCGTGGCCAGGCACCAGATGATTTGGCATCTTGGGACCATTCTGCCAATGCGCAAGTGCTTGAGCAGGCCATGACTGGCTGCTGTGCGCCCTTGCATGATTTGGTAAGTGCTGTGGCCGCCAGTGGGTTTGAGTGGCGGCTATGGCCATTGATGGGGCGCAAGCCTGTAGCTGGTCCGCACGAAATGGCAAATGGCCTGCTGGCCTTGAGTGGGGATGCCGCCCACCCCATGCTGCCGTATTTGGCACAAGGCGCAGGCATGGCGATTGAGGATGCAGCCGTACTTGGCCAAGCCTTGGCGCAGCGGGAGGTGGATATCGCCACTCGCCTGCGCCGCTATGCCCTGCTGCGCTGGCAGCGCAATGCCCAAGTGCAGCAGCGCGCCTGGCGCAACGGACAAATTTTTCATGCCCAAGGGCCAGTGCGCTGGGGGCGCGACTGGAGTATGCGCCTGTTTGGCCAGAAGCTTATGGACATGCCTTGGCTGTATGAGGGGCCCCCAGGCTGGCAGCCTTAGCCGTGTGTGCCAGAGCGGGTGGCGGCAGGGCTCTTCCAGCGCGCCAGCAGGCGCAAGTCTGGCCCAATAGGGGTGATGCTGTGCCAGTGCAGGCGCTGGGCTTGCTCCAAGCTATCCAGCGGCCCCCAATCGGCAATGCCCTTGCCACCCTGGCCTAATAGCGCAGGGGCAAGGTAAAGCAGCAGCTCATCCACCAAGCCTTGCGCTAGAAAAGCACCGTTCAACTCAGCGCCAGCTTCCAAATGCACTTCATTGCTGCCACCATCGCGCTGGCCCAAGTCTTGCAGCAGGGCGGGCAGGGAAAGATGACCGCTGGCCGTGCAGGGCAGGGGGATGACTTGCACCGCTGGGCCTTGCGCCTGCAAGGCTTGCACCTGGGCAGTTTGGCCGCTGTGGCTATGGCTATAGCTATAGGCGCTGGTGTAAATCCAGCAACCCGCCGGTGCTTGCAAGACGGCGGCATTGAGCGGCATACGCAACTGGCCATCGACCACCGCTACACGCGGCTGGCGGGGGGTAGCCAAAGCGCGGACGTTGAGCTGGGGGTTGTCTGCCAGGATGGTTCCCATGCCGGTTAGCACGGTGCAGGCGCGGGCACGCCAGGCGTGGCCATCGTTACGTGCCTCTGGGCTGGTAATCCATTGGCTGATGCCGTTGTGCAGGGCGGTTGCTCCGTCCAAAGAGCTGGCCGCCTTCATGCGCACCCAGGGCAGGCCGGTTTGCATCCGCTTGAAAAAGCCCACATTCAGCTCCTGTGCGGCTTGGGCATGGGCGCTATCGGGCGGCAGCAATTGCACTTGCACACCGGCAGCGCGTAAATGCGCCAAGCCCTGGCCGCTGACTTGCGGGTTCGGGTCGCCCACGGCGCAGACCAGGCGGGCAATGCCTGCATCGGCCAGCGCCTGGCAGCAAGGCCCCGTGCGCCCGTGGTGGGAGCAGGGTTCTAGCGTGACATAGGCCGTCGCCCCCTGGGTGCTATGGCCCAGGGCGGCAGCATCGCGCAAGGCCATGATCTCGGCATGTGCGCCGCCGGCCTGCTGGGTAAAGCCTTGGCCTAGCAACTGCCCCTGGGCACTGACCAGCACACAGCCCACGCGGGGGTTGGGGTTAGAGAGGTGCAGCGCCTGGGCAGCCAGTGCCAGGGCTTGCGCCATCCAGGTCTGTTCTGGCTCAGTGTTGGAAGGGTGATGGTCTGCCGTCACAGGCCC
>CAZMMM010000107.1:0-6644 GCA_964567385.1 uncultured Comamonas sp. | reverse complement strand
GCTGACTTACCCCGTCGCGAGCTACCCAAAGCGGGCGAGCCTATCCTGGTCGCCAAAGACGTAACGCGCAAGTTTGGCGGTTTGGTAGCCAACAACAATATGAGCCTGGAAGTTCACGCCGGTGAAATTCTGGCGCTGATTGGCCCCAACGGCGCGGGTAAATCGACCATGTTCAACCAAGTCTCGGGCGTGGATACCCCCACCTCGGGCGAGGTGCTCTTCCTGGGCAAATCCGTGGCTGGCCGCGATTCGCGTGAAATTGCCCGTATGGGTATGAGCCGCACCTTCCAGCACGTCAAACTGCTGCCCACCATGACCGTGCTGGAAAACGTCGCCATTGGCGCACACTTGCGCGGCAATAAAGGCGTACTCAGTGCCGCCTGGCGCACAGACCGTGCGGAAGAAGCCCGCATCCTGAAAGAAGCCGCCCGCCAGATTGAGCGCGTCGGCCTGCAAGACCTGATGTACGAAGAAGCCGGTAGCCTGGCTTTGGGGCAGCAGCGTATTCTGGAAATTGCCCGTGCCCTGTGTGCTGACCCCTGCCTGCTGTTGCTCGATGAGCCTGCCGCTGGCCTGCGCCTGAAAGAAAAACAGGCCCTGGGCGAGCTGCTGCGCAAACTCCGCGCTGAAGGCATGGCCACGCTGATTGTGGAGCACGATATGGACTTTGTGATGAACCTGGTGGACCGCATCGTGGTGATGGAGTTCGGCCAGAAAATTGCCGAAGGCCTGCCCGACGAAATCCAGAAAAACCCAGCCGTACTCGAAGCCTATCTGGGCGGTGTGGATTGAGGGAGCGAACCAACATGACAGCAACAACAAGCAACAACACCGACAAGCCCATTTTGGATGTCAAAGACCTGTGCGTCGCCTACGGCAAGGTGGAGGCTTTGACCAACGCCAATATCACCGTGGGCGAGGGGCAAATCGTTACCGTGATTGGCCCTAACGGCGCGGGCAAAACCACCATGCTCTCGGCCATCATGGGCGTGCTGCCCAGCAAAGGCCAAGTCACCTTTGACGGCCAGCTTGAAGCCGTGCCCGAGGTGGAGCAACTGGTCGCCCGTGGCATGAGCCTGGTGCCAGAAAAGCGCGAGCTGTTCAGCGAAATGAGCGTGGAAGACAACCTCATTCTGGGTGCCTTCCAACGCTACCGCAGCGGCAAGCGCGACCATGGCGAAACCTTGGAAGAGGTGTACACCATGTTCCCCCGCCTCAAAGAACGCAGCAAGCAAGCAGCGGGCACTATGTCCGGTGGTGAGCGTCAAATGCTGGCCGTGGGCCGCGCCCTCATGGGCAAGCCCCGCCTGCTCATGCTGGACGAGCCTAGCCTGGGGCTGGCTCCGCTGATCGTGCGTGAAATCTTCCGCATCATTGCCGAGCTGCGCCGCCGTGGTGTCTCCATCTTGCTGGTGGAGCAAAACGCCCGCGCCGCCCTGCAAGTGGCTGATTACGCCTACGTGCTAGAGACCGGCCAGGTGGCCATGCAAGGCCCCGCCCACCAGTTGGCGGATGACCCCCGCGTGATTGAAGCCTACCTGGGCTTTGGCAAGCACCAAGACATGCTGGCCACCTAAGAACTATCAAGAGGTTTTGTTATGGAAGCTATTCGCATCCTGATGGATGAGCACCAATCACTGGCTGCCATCATTCACGCCATTCGCCACATCATTCAGGAGATTAAGCTGGGCCGCCTGAAGCCTGATTTCCCCCTGCTCGATGCCATGGTTAACTACCTGGACGAATACCCAGAAAGACGCCACCACCCTCGCGAAGACGTGTACCTGTTTGAGCCGCTGAAAGCCCGCACCAATGAAGGCGCAGAAGTCTTGGCTCACTTGGCAGGCGAACACGCCGCTGCGGAAGCGCGTATTCAAAAGCTGGAAAAAGCCTTGCAGTACTACCGCGATGGCGCGCCTGACGGGCTGGCCCAGTTCTCTGATGCCTTTGATGTGTACGCTGAGTTCTACCGCTTCCACATGATTACCGAGGAGCGCGAGGTGCTGCCCCTGCTGCACAAACACCTCACCCCAGAGGACTGGGAGCGTGCCAACCAAGGCTTTGCGCAAAACCAAGACCCCCTGGGTGGCACCAAAAAGAGTGATGCCCCTGAGGACTTTGCCGCCATCTTCTCTAAAATCGTGGCCTCTGCCCCCGCCCCCATCGGCCTGGGTGCTGGGCCTTATAAAGGCTAAGCGCCACACCAACCCCCAGCCCGGTTGCGACTGCGCTGGGGATTTTTTTACCCTTTTTTTGCCTATTTAGGCATGGAGTTACCCATGCACCCACAAACCGATTTAAAAGTCTATGCCATCGACGGCATCACCCCTGTGGTTCACCCCAGCGCCTACGTCCACCCCAGCGCTGTGCTGATTGGCGATGTCATCATCGGCCCTGACTGCTACGTTGGCCCCTGCGCCAGCCTGCGCGGCGACTTTGGCCGCTTGATTTTGGAGCGCGGCTCCAACATCCAGGACACCTGCGTGATGCACGGCTTCCCCGGCACCGATACGGTGATTGAAGAAGACGGGCATATCGGCCACGGCGCGGTGCTGCACGGCTGCCGTATCGGGCGCAACGCCCTGATTGGCATGAACGCCGTCATCATGGATAACGCCGTGGTGGGCGAGGCCAGCATCGTCGCCGCCAGCGCCTTCGTTAAAGCCGGCATGGAAATCCCTGCTCGTGTGCTGGTGGCGGGGATGCCCGCCAAAGTGATTCGCGCCTTGAGCGATGAAGAAATCGTCTGGAAAGGCCAAGGTACGGCCACCTACCAAGACCTGACGCGCCGCAGCCTGGCCACCATGCAACTGACCACCCCGCTGACTGAGGTGGAAGCCGACCGCAAGCGCATCCACATGCCTGATGTGGTGCCGCTGGTAGAGGCGAAGAAGCGCTAGAAACAACGAAAGCCTCGCAATGCGAGGCTTTCTTTCATTGGGTGCATACCAGTAATCAACCAGGCTCATAGCGACCAGATATAAACCCTATAAACACCCTTCTACCCAATCAATCGATTTATCACCTGCGTATATTTTTATTACCTGATCATCGGCAATCTCGAATTTTACGCCGTGATTTTTATCATCTTCCCAGATGTAGTAATAAAACCAGGTGTCGTTGTATTTGTGTTCCTCGATTTCTAGTTGCGAACCAAAAAGCTTTTTGAGTTTTGCGGTGGAGTCACCAACTTTTGCACCAGATTTGGTGGTTATGGCAGGGTCCAACACCTCTATGCGGCTAATCTTTCCATCTTGAACCATATAGTTCACCCCTTCCTGGCGACCACTTGCAGAGACGTAATCACACTCTGTTTGAAGTGGCTTGTTTTCAAAGGTGTTCAGTTTGAAGTTCAGCAGTTTTTCTGTTTCAGCAATCGTCATACCTGCCTTTATAGGCCCATACCCCTTTGTGGTAAGAAACCAAGGCTCATTGGCTTGGGTAGAAAAAGCCACACATAATGCAGTAATGAGAAAGGAAATCTTTTTTAAAGGAGTAATTTTCATAAGAAGGCCGCTTGATTGAATATGCGTTAGCTGATTGCCACACCCTGGGATGGAAACCTGACGTTTTATACCGAGCGGCGCTAGCTGAACGCGCCACTCGGTTTTTTACTGTGTTAACGGCTTGACCACACCACAGCGCCGGATGGCGCACGCAGTTCCAGAGTGCCGTCCTGGGTGAGGTGCACGCCCGTCCCTGGCTGGGGGCTGTTGGCCGGAGCCTGCCAAACACTGCCGCCGTTGGCATTCGTGACCAGTAGTCGTCCATCTCGGGTCATTTCCACAGCGTTTGAGGTTTGGAAGGGCACGCTGGGATCATTGTTGATGCACCACACCCACCGATCACCCTCCGTCTTGTACAGGCAAAGGTTGCCGTCTGCCTGGAAGGTCAGGTAATGGCCGGACATGCTGTACCTTGAACCACGCTGCATCTTCTCGCCTGGCAATAGCAGGCCTGGGCCGGTGCTGCTTGATGCGGTCTTTGCGGCTGGTGGAACCTGGATGTCGGCAGGCTCCAGCGTCTCGCCGGCACGCTCGGCGGCTGGCAGTGCCGCCACGGTCTCTTGGAACTGCTGCGCGCTCAGCACGAAGGTCTTGTCGCCAGTCGCGGCCACGTCGTAGATGCAGTTGCGCAAGGCGGTTGCATCGGAGATGCCAGCGGACTTGCAGGTCTGGTTTGCAGCCTGGCGTGCGGCGGGATCCAGGTCGGCCATGCCAGGCTGGTCCTTCGCAGCGACACCGGCTGGGGCCGGATGGCTGCGTGTGAACAGCGATTCATTGGCGCGCACCCGCCAGCTTTCGCCGACGCGGGCAATGGTGTCACTGGTCAATTGGGGGTCGAGATAGGCTCCGCCACGAATCTGCAGATCGTTGGCGCGGTTGCCATCCATGTTGCCGATCATCCCTTCATAGGTGCGCGAAGAAGAGGTGACTTTGCGCATCTCGACATCCATGGTGTTGTTGGGGTAACTCACCATACGTCCCGTGAAGCTCTCATTGGGCCAGTACACCATCAGCGTTTCTTTGTTATTTGCGCGTAGTGTTTCAATCGCACCGCCGGCAGGCAGCGCAAGGCGCGAGGCGGGCATTTTGGTGAGCTGCCCATTCACATAGAGCGCCTTCTCGGGTAGCAGATACCACTCGATTTTGTCGCCCATTACACGCATGGCACCGGCGCGATTGACCGACACCTTCGGGTTCTGATCCCACATTTCCTGGCGGGCCTGAATCACCACTTCGCCGTCGGTGGATTGGAGCAACAGATAGTCGCCCGCCGCCTGGAAGTCGTAGCGCAGCCCGTCCGTCGAGCGGATATGCACATCGCCCTGCGTGGCCGGGATGAAGGGGCCGAGCTGGGTGGTTGTCAAAACGGCGACATTGCTGCCATTGAGGTGAACCTGGGCCGATTGCAGTTGATTGCCCACCGGGCACCAATCCACCTGCGTGATGACAACGCGGTTCTTGCCAGGCGTGACCAGGGCCTTCAGATCAGTTGTTGCGCTGGACTGGTCTGTGGATGCACGGGTCACGTAGCTGCCCTCGACCACTTGCCCTTTCGGATGGGTGTTGTTGAAAATGGTGATGCGCGAAGCGTCATCCATGCCCTGGAAGACGATCTTGAACTCATCGACCTTTGTGCCGGCAGGTATCTCGACGAAAGTCTGGAAATAGGTGTAGTCGATGGCTTTGCGGCAAGTGCCCCCAGCAGCCCCAATCTTGGATGCCTGGGGGCCTCCAAAACCGATGGTGTTGGGATTGGGGGCGGATACCCAGCCCGAGCCTTCGGCCGGAATGTTCGCATGCTGGAATGCGATGTAGCCGTTTTCTGGCAAGGCTCCATTGGACGGAAGCTCTGTGTCCAGTTTGATGACATCCTGGCCTTGGTGCATTTCCCAAGGTGTGTGACTGATCTGCGCCAACGCGGACTGCGCAAGACCTAAGCCGCATACAGCAATGACTTGGAGCAACAGACTGGACTTGTGAGGTTGGTTTTTCATAACCATTACCTTTAAGTTAAAGACGCGATTTTTGCATACGCCATGATAAAAAAGGTGAATTTTTTTACATGGAATGAAGCGTCTAGAACCACTAACACCACTTATCCACGGCACGAACTGATGCTGATGGCGGCATTTCGGTTGGGGGCGTGATAAGCCCTAATCAAAGTGCACAGTCACACTCTCCAGCCCAGGCACACCATCGTAGTGAATACTGACGGATTGCCCTGGTTTGGGCGGTAGCAGCGCAGAGAAAGAGCCCAAGCTCAACACCTGCCCAGCTTGCAAGCTCAAGCCCTGCTCTTGCACAGCTTGCGCCAGCCAGATAACGGCATTGAGCGGGTGCTCCAGCACATCACTGCCCTTGCCGCCGCCCAGCGCCTGGCCGTTACCGTCCACCAGACGCACTTGCATATCTTGCAACTGCCCCAGCAGTTGGGTACGTGCGGCTGCATCGGTGGGAATGGGTAATGGCTTGCCCTTCACGCCAAGGCGCGCGCCGACGTTGATGGCGCTAACGCCGTTGCCGTTGAGCTTGGGCGGTGCTTGCACCATCAGGTCAGGCAGCTCGATAAAGGGCAGCACCTGGTCGATATGTTCCAGCACCTCGGTGGGAGTGCGAGCCTGGTGGATGGCACTGCTTTTTACGCGCACCAGCAGGTCAGCCTCATACAGCGGGCGTGCGCCAAACTGCGCGGGCACATGGGCACCATCGCTGAGCAGCATGTTTTCGTACAGAGCGCCCCACACAGGCTGGTCGGTGTTAAAGCGCTTTTGCACAGCAGGGTTTGTTAGCCCAGCCTTGTAGCCAATCAAAGCGCCGGCTTGCTGGGCAACACTGCGCTGGAGTTTGGCGCGGGTGCAGGCGGCATCCGCAGCAGTGAAGTCGGCAGGTGGATTGCTGGCGGGTTGGCGGCTTTGGTAGCTGTCTGCCCACGCTGTAATTTGCTGGGCACTCAGGCAGCCGGGTGTTTCTGCAATGAGTAGGGGCTTGGGCTGCTCGGTAGCGCAGGCGGCTAATAGAGCGGCGGTGGCTAGGCTGACTAAACGCAGGGCATGGGACATGGCAGGGTCTCCTTGTTGGAATGGGGGTGATGCTTTGTAGCCTCCTAAGCCTACTCCAAGCACGTCCTGAAAAAGCCGT
>CAZMMM010000106.1:0-6660 GCA_964567385.1 uncultured Comamonas sp. | reverse complement strand
TTGCAGCAGCGAGGACAGCCCCATCAGAACCGGCAGGATGAACAGCGGGTCTTTGGCCGACAGGTCAGTCACCCAGCCAATCCAGGGCGCATGGCGGATTTCCACGCTGGACAGCAGCACCCAGTACAGGGCAATAAACACGGGAATCTGAATCATGATGGGCAGGCAGCCGCCCATGGGGTTGACTTTTTCCTCGCGGTAGATGCGCATCATCTCTTGCTGCATCTGCTGAGGGTTGCCTTTGAGGCGCTCGCGCATTTCCTGCACGCGGGGGTTGATGGCCTTCATCTTGGCCATGCTGGCGTAAGCCTTGGCGTTGAGCCAGTAGAAGGCGATTTTCAGCAGCAGCACCAGCCCGACAATCGACCAACCCCAGTTGCCCAGTACGCTGTGGATTTTGTCCAGCAGCCAGTACAGCGGCTTGGCCAGGATGGTGAACATGCCGTAGTCCTTGACCAGCTCCAGCCCGGGGGTAAGCGACTCCATGCTCTTTTCCAGTTGTGGGCCAGCAAATAGGCGGGCATCCAGGGTTTTACTGGCACCGGGGGCAATCGCGCCCAGTTGGGTAATCAGGCCGGCGCTGTAGAACTGGTTATCCACCTTGCGGGCGAAGTTCTCGCGCTCAATGCCTGCGCCCAGCAGCCAAGCGCTGGCAAAGTAATGCTGCACCATGGCGACGTAGCCGTTGTCGGCCTGTTTTTCAAAGTCGGCCTTGCCTTTGTCCAGGTCTTTGAATTCCACTTTTTGGTACTTCTTAGCCTCGGTATAGAAGGCCGGGCCGGTGAAGGTGGAATAGAAGGCCGTGCCGCCATCCACAGGCTGGTTGTCGCGCAGCAGTTGCAGATACACCTGGGGGCTGACGCTTTGGCCGCTGCGGTTATGCACCTCGTGCTGCACGTCGATGTCGTAAGCGCCGCGCTTGAAGGTCAGGGTTTTGACTAGCTGAATGCCATCCATCTCGGGCGATTCCAGGCGCAGGGTCAGGCTGTCTTGCCCCTCTGGCAGGTTGCGCTCGCCAGGCTGGGCTTGCAGCAAGGTTTTGTGGGTGGGGTAGTTGCCGCCAATCAGGCCGGTCTGCGCCACATAGCTGTGCTGGGGGTTGTCTTGCAGTAGCACCACGGGCTCAGCGCTATCACGGTCAGCGCGGTATTGCAGCAGCTCGGTTTGCACCACGTTACCGCCTTGGGTATCCACTTCTACGCGCAGCACATCGGTGGTGATGGTGATTTTTTCACTTGCGGCGGCTGCCGCTTGGGCGGGCACTTCGCCAGGGGGCTGGCCTGCGCTGCCTGCCAAGGCGGCGGGTACAGAGCTATCGGGCGCAGTAGCTGCTGCCTCTGCGCTTTGCTGCTGGGCAGGGCTGGGGAAGAAGGTGGCAGCGTTGCCATTGTGGATTTGCCACTTGTCCCACAGCATGATCAGGGAGAAGGCAAAAACCACCCACAAGATGGTGCGGCGGATATCAGTCATGGAAGGGGTTTACTTCTTAGTGGAACAAGGAGGGGAAGAGGTGGGACTGGTGGGCGACGGTGATTGTGGCGTATCTCGGTTGCGCCTGAGTAAGCCGGTAAACAAGCGCGGCGGCTGTGCGGGCACGGGGTCATGCCCGCCAGCGCACCAAGGGTGGCAGCGTAGCAGACGATACACCGTCATATAGCTGCCCGCCGCTGCGCCATGCTGCTCCAGCGCTTGCAGGCTGTAGGCCGAGCAAGTTGGCTCAAACCGGCAGGACGAACCCAGCCAGGGGCTGAGTAGCAGGCGATAGCCCTTGACCAGACCAATTAACAGCTTCTGCATCATGGCGCGGCCACCGCTTCTTCTGCCTTGCGCACTGCGTAGGCAAACAGATGCTGCAATTCAGCACGAATGGCTAGGCGCAATGGCTCCGAGCTGGCGCTAATGAACTGCTTGCGGCTAAATTCAGAGCGCAAGCGCACCACATAGGCGGTATTGGCGGGCAAGCGGGGGGCAAAATCTGCGCCCACGGCGTAAATCTGGCGGCGCAGCAAATGGCGGGTTACAGAGCGCCGCGCCCAGCGCTTGGGCACCAAAGGGCCTAGCCAGATAGCGCCTTGTGCATCTACATCGGCAGCAGCTCCTGCATCAACGACAAACAGGGCCTTCGCATACGCGGGCCCTGCTGTGTGGGGTGCTGGCGCTTGCGCTGGCTGTGCCAGCCCCAGGCGGTGCAACACAAAATGCGGTGTGCGAGAGCAAATGCCCCCAGCCATCACCGCTTGAAATTGTGCGCGTGTTTTGAGCCGCTGCATCACCACGGCTGACGGCCAAGCTGGCCCTAGCCTAAGGTTAGACGGCCAGACGCTTGCGCCCCTTGGCGCGGCGAGCATTGATCACGGCGCGGCCGCCCTTGGTTTTCATGCGCACCAAAAAGCCATGGGTGCGCGCGCGACGAATTTTGGAAGGTTGGTAAGTGCGTTTCATAGTGGTGTTCCTTGCAATGCCCTGAACACAAGAGCATATTCAGGGAAACCCGCAATTATCACAGGATTACCTTGGCTGTGCAATGCTTTTACTGGAAATACCCTTGCACCACCGCTTTTTGCGGCCTGGGCTGGTTCACAATACGCCCTCGGGCAGCCAGAGCAGCTCGGAGAAGATTGCTGCGTAAATATTTTTCTGACAATGTGGATAACCTCTTGAAAAGCTACAATCCAACCCCTTTGCCCTTGCTTTCTATCCACATTTTTTACTTGCGCAGCCGCCCTGCCCTTTGAGCCATGACCGAGGATTCCCTAGACAACGCCTGCCAAAGCCTGTGGCTGGCCTGTGTTGAGCAGCTTAGCCAAGACCTGCCTGAGCCACTGTTCAACAACTGGATCAAGCCCTTGACGGCTACTGTGGCACCCGACTTCTCTAAAGTCACCATCTACGCGCGCAACCGCTTTACCCTGGACTGGATCCGCTCCCAATACTCAGGCCGCATAGACAGCCTGCTGGAGTCTTTATACGGCCAGCCCATCCCCCTGGAGTTCGCCGTTGCCCAGCGCGAGGGCGTGGTGCGCACCTATGTGCGCCCTGCGGGGGACGATGCACCCAGCAGCCAAGGCTTTAACCAAGCCGCGCCGGCTGCCGCCCCACAGCCCGCCATGGCCGCAGAGCCTGCCGCGCCGCAAGAGCCCGTGTTTCGCACCCGCCTGAACCCCGCCTGGACTTTTGACACCTTGGTGGAAGGTACGGCCAACCGCATGGCGCGCACCGCCGCCCTGCATGTGGCCAATGATCCAGGGCATTTGTACAACCCCCTTTTCATCTACGGCGGCGTCGGTTTGGGCAAGACCCACTTGGTACACGCCATTGGCAATCAGCTGCTGGCAGACCGGCCCGATGCCAAAGTTCTCTACATCCATGCCGAGCAGTTCATCACGGATGTGGTTAAAGCCTTCCGGCAGAACAATTTCGAGGGTTTTAAAGCGCATTACCACTCGCTGGATTTGCTCTTGATTGACGATGTGCAGTTTTTTGCCAACAAAGACCGCACCCAGGAAGAATTTTTCAACGCCTTTGAGGCGCTGCTGGCCAAGAAAAGCCACATCGTCATGACCAGCGACACCTACCCCAAGGGCCTGCCCAATATCCACCAGCGCCTGGTCTCGCGCTTTGATGCGGGGCTGACCGTGGCTATCGAGCCACCCGAGTTAGAGATGCGCGTAGCCATTTTGCTCAACAAGGCCGTGGCTGAAGGGACGCATATCCCCGAGGAAGTCGCCTTTTTTGTAGCCAAGAATGTGCGCTCCAACGTGCGTGAGCTGGAAGGTGCGCTGCGTAAAATTTTGGCCTACTCGCGCTTTAACCAAAAGGAAGTGTCCATCCAGCTGGCCCGCGAGGCGCTGCGCGATTTGCTCAGTATCCAGAACCGGCAAATCAGCGTGGAGAACATCCAGAAAACCGTGGCCGACTACTACAAAATCAAAGTCGCTGACATGTACAGCAAAAAGCGCCCCGCCAACATCGCCCGCCCGCGCCAGATTGCCATGTACCTGGCCAAAGAATTGACGCAAAAAAGCTTCCCCGAAATTGGCGAGCTGTTTGGCGGGCGCGACCACACCACCGTGATGCACGCCGTGCGCAAAATTGGCACCGAGCGCCAGCAACTCACCGAGCTCAACCAGCAACTGCATGTGCTGGAGCAAACCCTTAAAGGCTAAGCAGGCCAGCCCCCCCTGATACCCACTCCCCCAACAGAGGCAGACATGATTTACTTCAAAACCACCCAAGACAAAGTGCTGGCCGTGCTGCAATCGGTCAGCGGCATTGTGGAGCGCCGCCACACCATGCCCATCCTGGCCAATGTGCTGATTCGCAAAATGGGCAATGCCCTGCAGCTCACCACCAGCGACCTGGAAGTACAAATCCGCACCACCGCCGAGCTAGGCGGCGATGAGGGCGAGATGGCCATCACCGTAGGCGCGCGCAAGCTCATCGACATCCTTAAAACCATGCCTGCGGACCAAACCGTCAGTCTGGAGCTGACCCAGGACAAGCTACTGCTCAAGGGGGGCAAAAGCCGCTTTACCCTGCAATCTCTGCCCGCCGATGACTTCCCCCTGGTGCAGGAAGCACCCAACTTTGGCCCCGCCTTCAGCGTGCCGCAAAAAATCCTGAAAGACCTGCTTGGCCAAGTCTCGTTTGCCATGGCGGTGCAAGACATTCGCTACTACTTGAACGGCATCTTGTTTGTGGCCGAGGGCAATACCCTGAGCCTGGTAGCCACCGACGGCCACCGCCTGGCCTGGGCCAGTGCCGAGCTGGATGTGCAGGTGCAAACCAAGCAAGAAGTCATCCTGCCGCGCAAAACCGTGTTGGAGCTGCAACGCCTGCTGTCTGACGTGGGCGGGGATGACTCACCGCGCATTGCCATGCAGTTTGCCGGCAACCAAGCCAAATTCAGCTTTGCCGGCATGGAGTTCGTCACCAAGCTGGTGGAGGGCAAATTCCCCGACTACACCCGCGTCATTCCCAGCAACCACCAGCACCAGATTGTGCTGGGGCGCATGCCGCTGTTGTCCAGCTTGCAGCGCACGGCCATCATGACCAGCGACAAATTCAAGGGCGTGAGCCTGAGCGTTACCCCCTCCAGCCTGCGCGTGGCCAGCAACAACGCCGAGCAGGAAGAGGCCACGGACGAGCTAGACATCGCCTACGACGGGCCCTCCATGGACATTGGCTTTAACGTCAGCTACCTGATGGACGTGCTCTCCAACATGAGCCAGGACATGGTGCAAATCAACCTGCTGGACGGCAACAGCTCCGCCCTCATCACCATGCCCGGCAATGAGCGCTTTAAATACGTCGTCATGCCCATGCGCATCTAGGCGGGGCCAGTCGCCACAGCGCCACCCCTCTTTCATTGATTGATTTTTTTCTTCCACGTGCAGGTTGGCCCCTAGAGCCAGCCTGCGCCGTACAAGGCATCTTATGAGCGAGCAACAGCCAGCAACCACCACCACCGCAGAGATTCCCGCCGAGGGCTATGGCGAAAGCGCCATCCAAATCCTGGAAGGGCTGGAGGCCGTGCGCAAACGCCCGGGCATGTACATCGGTGACACCTCCGACGGCACCGGCCTGCACCACCTGGTGTTTGAGGTGGTGGACAACTCCATTGACGAGGCGCTGGCCGGGCACTGCGACGACATTCTGGTCACCATCCACGCCGACGGCTCGCTCTCCGTCATTGACAATGGGCGCGGCATTCCCACCGCCGTGAAGATGGACGACAAGCACGAACCCAAGCGCAGCGCCTCGGAAATCGCCCTGACCGAATTGCACGCAGGCGGCAAATTCAACCAGAACAGCTACAAAGTTTCGGGCGGCCTGCACGGCGTGGGCGTATCTTGTGTGAACGCACTGTCTATCTGGCTCAAACTGACGGTGCGGCGCGAGGGCAAGGTGCATGAAATTGATTTTTCACGCGGCTTTGTACAAAACCGCCTGATTGAAGTGGTCAATGGCGCAGAAACCTCACCCATGCGCATCGTGGGCGAGACGGACAAGCGCGGCACGAAAGTTCACTTCCTGCCCGACACCGAAATCTTTACCGACAACCACGAATTCCGCTACGAAATCCTGGCCAAGCGCCTGCGTGAACTCTCGTTTCTGAACAACGGCGTGCGCATCCGCCTGAAAGACGAGCGCGACGGCAAAGAGGACGACTTCTCCGGCGCTGGCGGTGTTAAAGGCTTTGCCGAATTTATCAACGGCACGAAAAAAGTCGTTCACCCCACCACCTTCTACGCCGAAGGCACCCGCCCCGCTGAAAGCTATGGCGGCATCCCGGATACAGAAATCAGCGTGGAAGTGGCCATGCAGTGGAACGACAGCTACGCCGAGCAAGTGCTGTGCTTTACCAACAACATCCCCCAGCGCGATGGTGGAACCCACTTAACCGGCCTACGCGCCGCCATGACGCGGGTGATTGGCAAATACATCAACGACAACGAGCTGGCCAAAAAAGCCAAGGTGGACGTGACCGGCGACGACATGCGCGAGGGCCTGTGCTGCGTACTCTCCGTCAAAGTGCCCGAGCCTAAATTCAGCAGCCAAACCAAGGACAAACTGGTCAGCAGCGAAGTACGCGCCCCGGTGGAAGACATCGTGGGCAAGCTGCTGACTGAGTACCTGGAAGAAAACCCCAACGATGCC
>CAZMMM010000105.1:749-6662 GCA_964567385.1 uncultured Comamonas sp. | reverse complement strand
TCACCCCCGCCCCACGCACCTCAATCGCCGCACTATCCAGCAACTGCCCCTGCTGATTCAGCAGCTCTAAGCGATGGCGGCCCGGCCAGGGCAGCCAGGCCAGTTGCTCGCCCTGGCCCAGGCTGCGCAGTTGGTCTGCGCCCTTGGGCTGGGGGGTGCGCAAGCGCCATTGCAGATGCTGCCCCTGTGCGGCAGGCCGGGCTTGCAATTGCAGGCGCTGGTTGTTGGGGGGAATGTCCGGGTCTAACGCCAAAATGGTTCCACTGCTGGGGTTGAGGATTTGGGCGGCAAACTGCTGCTCACCGGCCTCCACAGCAAACAGGGGCTGGGCGCTGCCGCTGATAAACCACTCCTGCCGCGCTGCGTCCCATTGCGTGCCAGCAAATGCCACCCATTGCTGCTCCAGCCCTGCCGGTGGCTGAGGGGGCAGGCTGGGCTGGTGGTGGTGCAGATAGGCCATGACCTCGGCCCAGATGGGCGCGGCCCCGCTGCTGCCACTGACTTGCTGCATGGCCTGGCCGCTGGCATTGCCCACCCAAACGCCTACGGTGTAGTGCTGCGACCAGCCAATGGCCCAGTTGTCGCGCATGTCCTTGCTGGTTCCGGTTTTAACGGCGCTCCAAAAGCGGGAGTTGAGTATGCTGCCCGCGCCAAAGGTGAGTGCACGCGCCTGGGGGTCAGACAGGATATGGCTCACGATAAAAGCGGCATCTTCGGGCAATGCTTGGCGCGGGCTGCTGCCTGGTGGCGGTGGCTCGGGCGGGGCGGCGACATCTAGTAAGGGGCTGGCTACAGCCTGCCAGCGCCCGCCATTGGCCAGGGCGCGGTAGGCATTGCTCAAATCCAGCAGGCGCATTTCGCTGCTGCCCAAGGCCAGGCTGTAGCCGTAATAGCCCGCTGGCTGGGGCAGGTGCAGGCCCAAAGCGCCAAGCTGCTGGTAAAAATCTTCCGGCCCCACCATGACCAAAGTGCGCACAGCAGGCACGTTTAGGGAGGATGCCAGCGCCAGACGGGCAGAGACCCAGCCTTTAAAGCGCTGGTCATAGTTCTGCGGGATATACAGCCCTGCCCCGGTCTGGATATGGGCGGCAGAGTCATGCAATAAAGAGGCTGCCGTTAAACGCCCTTGGGCCAATGCCTGGGCATACAGAAAAGGCTTGAGCGTAGAACCCACCTGGCGCTGGGCTAGTACGCCATCCACCTCTGGCGCTTGGCTGAAGTGACCAGACGAACCCACCCAGGCCAGCACCTGGCCGCTGGCGTTGTCCAGCACCAGCACCGCGCCGTCTTCAACGTTGTGCCCCTGCAGCTCGCGCAGATGGCGCTGCAGGCTTTGCAGCGCCACCCGCTGCACATCGGCGTGCAGCGTGGTGGTGATGCGGCTGGGCAGGCTTTGCCCTTGCGGCCATTGCGCCAGTACGCGCCGCGCCCAGTGGGGGGCTATGCCTGTGCTGGCAGGCCATTGGCGCTGGGCCAAGACCTGCTCGGTACGCCAGCCCAGGGTTTCGCAGTTGCTGGCTGGCAGCTTGTTATCCAGACTGCGCATGGTTGCCAGCACTTGGCAGGCACGCTGGCCTACGGTGCGGGCTGGGGCATTGGGGCTGCGCACCAGGGCGGCGGCAATGGCAGCCTCTTGCGCGTTCAGGCCGTGGGGGGCTTTGCCAAACAGGCTGCGGCTTAGGGCATCCACCCCCACCAGCTCGCCACGCAGGGGCACGAGGTTGAGGTAAGCCTCCAAAATCTCGTCCTTGCGCCAATGTTTTTCCAGCGCTTGAGCGGCGCGTGCCTGGCCCAGTTTTTGCCCCCAGCCGCGCCGCCCGGCATGGCCGTGGGTATCAGCATCCAGCAAGGCCGCCAGTTGCATGGTGATGGTGCTGGCCCCACGGGTAGAGCCATGCCACATCCGCCCCCAGGCCGCCGCGCTCACGGCCTGCCAATCCACCCCGCTGTGTGCATAAAAGCGCTGGTCTTCGCTTGCCAGCAGCGCCAGGCGCAGGGCAGCAGAGGTATCGGCCAAGGCCACCCATTGGCCCTGACGGCGCTGAAAATCAGTGCGCAGGCTGTGCAGCACCTGTCCCTCCTGCGAGAGGATGAGGGTTTCAGACGGGCGATAGGCTTGGCGCACCTCTTGCACACTGGGCAGCGCAGCCGCTGCCTGCACAGGCCACAGGGAGCAGGCCAGCCATAAGCCAGACCAATAGAGCAATAACAGGTGAAGGCGAGTGGGCACAGGCAGCAGCGCAAGAGGGCAAAGCCGATAAGTGTAGGGGGCTTGTGCCGCCGTGTGACACATTCAGGATGGGCAGGAAAGCCGCTTTTTTGCATGTGCCAGCCAGCCCAGGCCGATAATTGACGCATGGAAATCAAATGGCTTGAAGATTTTGTCAGCTTGGCTCAAACGCGCAGTTTAAGCCGCTCGGCGCAGCTGCGTCAGGTAACGCAACCGGCGTTTTCACGCCGCATCCAGGCGTTGGAAGCGTGGGCGGGCGCTGCCTTGGTGGACAGGGGCAGCTACCCCACGCGGCTAACTCCTGCCGGGCAAACCATGTATGCCCAGGCACTGGAGATGCTGCAAGCCCTGCAAGGCACGCGCTCCATGCTGCGCGCCCATGCCAATACCGATAAGGACACGATTGGCTTTGCCGTGCCGCATACCCTGGCTTTCACCTTCTTCCCGCGCTGGGTGTCGCAGGTGCAAGCGCGTTTTGGCCCGTTTAAAAGCCGCCTGATTGCCCTGAACGTGCACGATGCGGTGATGCGCTTGGTGGAAGGCGGCTGTGATGTGCTGATTGTTTACCACCACAGCTCCCAGCCGCTGGAAATCAATACCCAGCGCTATGACATGGTGGACTTGGGCCGCGAGCTGCTAGCCCCCTATAGCAAGCCAGACCATTTTGGCCAGCCCTTATTCCCCATGCCCGGCAGCAGCGAGCGGCCCTTGCCCTTTCTGGCTTATGGGCCAGGGGCGTATTTGGGGCGTTTGACCGAGCTGATTTTGAAGCAGGCCGAGCAGCCCGTGCACCTGGAGCGTATCTATGAAACCGATATGGCCGAGGGGCTGAAAGCCATGGCGCTGGAAGGCCATGGCCTGGCCTTTCTGCCCTATAGCGCAGTGCGTGATGAGCTGGCCCAGGGCCGCCTGGTGAGCGCTGACCCGCAACCTAACAGCCAGCGCTTTACCCTGCCTATGAGTCTGCTGGCCTATCGGGAAAAAACCAGCGCCCAGCAAAGCGCCGACCCACACAAGGCCAAGGCGCAAGCGCTGTGGGAATTTTTGCAAGAGCAAGTGGCAGCGTCGGTGGCAGCGCATTAAAAAATAAAAAATTAAGGAATCCTGGGGTTTTCCCTAGTGCTTAAACCCCCGCACCTACCCCCTTCCGCGTTTTACGATGGCACACCTGTCTGTTTGCGACATCGGTGCTGCTATGGAGCGGTTTGCTGCGTTGCAAATTTTTGGGTTTGGGCTGTGCCTACCCGGTGCGGTTTTTTATCCCCTCTGTTTCAATTCCTCACAAGGAGAAGTCATGAAAAAACATCTACTGGCATTGGCCATTACCGCTTTGGCTGCTGGCAGCGCCCTGGCACAAGCTGGCGATACCCTGGCCAAAATTGCCGACCGTGGCACTGTCAACCTGGGGGTACGTGACTCTTCAGGTCTGGCCTTTACCCTGGGCAATGGCAAATACGTGGGCTTTCACACCGAGATGGCCGAGCGCATCATTGATGACTTGGGTAAGCAAGTGGGCAAGCCGCTGCAAATCAATTACCAAGTGATTACCTCGCAAAACCGCGTGCCCTTGGTACAAAACGGCACGATTGATTTTGAGTGCGGCTCCACCACCAACAACCGCGCCCGCCAGAAGGACGTGGATTTTGCCGTGACCACCTACGTGGAAGAGGTGCGCATCCTGACCAAGGCCAGCTCCGGCATTCAGAGCATTGCTGACCTCAAGGGCAAAACCGTGGCCACCACCACCGGCACCACCTCAGTGCAAACCCTGCGCAAAAACAAGCGCGCTGAGGGCATCGACTTCAAGGAAATCATGGGCAAAGACCACGCTGACAGCTTTTTGCTGCTGGAGTCTGGCCGCGCTGATGCCTTTGTGATGGATGGCTCCATCTTGGCGGCCAACGCCTCCAAGTCCAAAACCCCTGACGACTACAAAATGGTGGGCGAGGTGCTGTCGGTTGAACCCATTGCCTGCATGCTGCCCAAGGGCGACGAGAAGCTGAGAACTGCTATTGACGACAGCATCAAACGCCAGATTGCCGATGGCTCGCTGGCCGCGCTGTACGACAAGTGGTTCATGCAACCCATTCCCCCCACCAACACCAGCCTGAACATGCCCGCTTCTGAAAGCACCAAGAATGCCTGGGCCAACCCCAACAACAAGCCCATGGAAGATTACGCGGCTGAGTGAGCGGGGGCTGTTCACACTCTGTGAATGACCTGGCCCGTTCCAACCCTGGAACGGGCTTTTTCAATGGGAGCGGCCCCGCACAGGGGCTGCCAAGGAGTAAGCAATGCTCAATCTCGACCTGACAGTGTTCTGCCAGGACACCCTGGATAACGAGGTGGTGGCAGGCTGTTTTGCCAGCAGCCCGGATCAGACCTATCTGCAATGGATGTTCAACGCCTGGGGCTGGACGGTGGCTGTGGCCCTGAGCGCACTGGTGCTGGCGCTGGTAGTGGGTTCCTTTATCGGCACCTTGCGCACTCTGCCTGACCGGCCCTGGCTGGTACGCCTGGGCAATGCCTGGGTGGAGCTGTTTCGCAATATTCCGCTGCTGGTGCAGGTTTTTCTGTGGTACTTCGTGCTGCCCAAGATGATTCCGGCCATGCGCGATTTGTCGCCCTTTATCCTGGTGGTTTGTGCGCTGGGCTTTTTTACCTCAGCGCGGATTGCCGAGCAGGTGCGCTCAGGTATCCAAGCCCTGCCCACTGGCCAGCGCTATGCAGGCATGGCCATGGGCTTTACCACGGTGCAGTATTACCGCTATGTGCTGCTGCCCATGGCCTATCGCATCATCTTGCCGCCGCTGACCAACGAGTCGATGAACATCTTCAAAAACTCGTCTGTGGCCTTTGCCGTCTCGATTGCCGAGCTGACGCAGTTCGCCATGCAAGCCGGTGAAGAAACCTCGCGGCTGATTGAAATCTATCTGGGCGTAACGGTGCTGTATGTGATTACCGCCCTGACCATCAACCGCATCATGGCCTTCATTGAAAAGAAGGTGCGCATCCCTGGCTTTGCCGCCGGTGGCGCTGGTGGAGGACATTGAGATGCTGAACTTGGACTTTTCCTTCTATAGCTGGTCGCTCATCAACGACTTTGTGCTCAAAGGGCTGTACTTCAGCGTGCTGCTGACGGCGGTTGCCACGGTGGGCGGCCTGTTCTTTGGCACCCTGCTGGCGCTGATGCGCCTGTCCGGCAAGCGCTGGCTGGATACGCCTGCCGCCATCTACGTCAACACCATGCGCAGCATTCCGCTCTTGATGGTGCTGCTGTGGTTCTTCCTGCTGGTTCCCATCGTCATCGGGCGGCCCATTGGGGCGGAGTATTCGGCGGTGATTACCTTTATTGCCTTTGAGGCGGCCTACTTCTCGGAAATCATGCGCGCCGGTATTCAATCGATTCCACGCGGCCAGGTGTTTGCCGGGATGGCCATGGGCATGAGCTACGGGCAAAACATGCGCCTGGTGATTCTGCCCCAGGCGCTGCGCGTTATTGTGCCGCCCATGACCAGTCAGTACCTTAACCTTACCAAGAACAGTTCGCTGGCCGTGGCCATTGGTTATCCCGACCTTGTTTCTGTGGTCAACACCACGCTGAACCAAACCGGGCAGGCCATTGAAGGCATTCTTATCATCATGGCCGCCTACCTTACCGTCAGTCTGTCCATTTCAATATT
>CAZMMM010000105.1:0-739 GCA_964567385.1 uncultured Comamonas sp. | reverse complement strand
ATGCTGCCGGTGCTGCTGACGCAAACCATCATCTTGTTTCAGGACACCTCGATGGTCTACATCATCACCGCCTATGACTTGCTCAAGGGCTTTGAGACAGCAGGCAAGAACTTTGGTCGCCCCGAAGAGGCCTATTTGCTGGCTGCGGTGGTGTATTTTGTGATTTGCTTCTCGCTGTCCTACGTGGTTAAGCGTCTGCACCAGAAGATTGCCATCATTCGCTGAGGGCAGAAAGGATTTTCCATGATTGAACTGAAAAACGTCTCCAAGTGGTACGGCAACTTCCAGGTGCTGAATGACTGTTCCACCAGCATTGCCAAAGGCGAGGTGGTGGTGGTTTGCGGGCCATCTGGCTCGGGCAAATCAACCCTGATTAAAACCATCAACGCTCTAGAGCCTATCCAGAAGGGTGAAATCTGGGTGGACGGCACCGCCATTCACGACCCCAAGACCAATCTGCCCAAGCTGCGCTCGCGCGTGGGCATGGTGTTCCAGCACTTTGAGCTGTTCCCCCATCTATCCGTCACCGAAAACCTGACCATCGCCCAGGTGAAAGTACTGGGCCGCAGCCTGGACGAGGCCAAAACACGCGGCCTGAAAATGCTGGAACGCGTGGGCCTGTCAGCGCACAAGGACAAATTCCCGGGCCAGCTCTCGGGCGGCCAGCAGCAGCGCGTAGCCATTGCGCGGGCGCTGTCGATGGACCCTATCGTCATGCTGTTCGACGAGCCAACCTCAG
>CAZMMM010000104.1:0-6665 GCA_964567385.1 uncultured Comamonas sp. | reverse complement strand
CAGGTCAAACTGACCATTGCCGCGCTGGGGGTAGCCGCAGCACATATAGCCCGGCGGCATCACGGTTTGCACCCCGGCGTGCCACAGCATGGCCTGGGTGGCTAGGCCGACTTGGCTAAACAGGCGCTCCGAACCACAGCCGGGAAAGTAGAACACCGACTCCGTCTCTGCCGTGGTGGTCTGCGGGTTGCGGATGATGGGGATGTAGTTCTTGTCCTCCATATCCAGCAGGGCGCGGGCGGTTTTGCTGGGCAGGCCGCCGGGCAGCTTCTTGTTTACAAAGTGAATCACCTGCTCTTTGATGGGCGCTTTGCCCACGCTGGCCGGTGGGCGCTGCAATTGCGCCTTGGCCAGGGGCTTGAGCACATCCACCGCCAGGCGCTGCGCCTTGTAGCCCACGCCCACTACGCCGCTGCGCAGCAGTTTGATGGTTTTAGGCTCGGTGGTGTTGAGTAGCGACATGGCCAGCTTGCTGCCGGGGTTGAAGCTTTTTTTGTCCATTTTGCGCAGCAGATTGCGCATGGCCATGGTGACATCGCCAAAGTCGATATTCACCGGGCAGGGGGTGAAACATTTGTGGCACAGGGTGCAATGCTCGGCCACGTCTTCAAACTCTTGCCAGTGGTGGCTGGAGATGCCCCGGCGCGTTTGCTCTTCGTACAAAAAGGCTTCCACCAGCAGCGAGGTCGCCAGAATTTTGTTGCGCGGGCTGTAGAGCAGATTTGCCCCCGGAATATGGGTATTGCACACCGGCTTGCACTTGCCGCAGCGCAGGCAGTCTTTGACTGATTCGGCAATCGCGCCAATGTCGGACTGGCGCATGATGAGGGATTCATAGCCCATCAACCCAAAGCTGGGGGTGTAGGCATTGGTCAGGTCGGCGTAGCGCAATGAGCGGCGCAGTTGCCTGCCGGGTTGGTCTTGCTCCAGCCCAGCACCCAGGCTTTGCTCGGCTTGCTCTAGCAGGTCTTTATCGCGCAGCAGCTTGCCCCAGTTAAAGCGCCCATGTGGGTCAATGCGGCGCTTGTAATCGGCAAAGGGGGCGAGTTCTTCGTCGCTCAAGAACTCCAGCTTGGTAATGCCAATGCCGTGCTCGCCAGAAATTACCCCGTCCAAGCTACGCGCCAATTGCATGATGCGTGCCACGGCCTCATGCGCGGTTTGCAGCATGGCGTAGTCATCGCTGTTGACGGGGATGTTGGTGTGTACATTGCCATCACCGGCGTGCATGTGCAGCGCCACCCATACCCGGCCTTTGAGCACGCGCTGGTGGGTGCGGTTGACCTCAGCCAGCATGTTCTGGAAGGCTTGGCCGTTGAAAATCTGCGCTAGCGGGGCTTTGAGCTGGGTTTTCCAACTGGCGCGTAGCTTATGTTCTTGCAGCTCAGGGAACAGGGTATCCACCCCATCCAGCCAGCTTTGCCATTGGGCGCGCACCTCGGCCAGCAGGGCTTGTGCCTGGGGCACACGCTCGCCCAGCAGCTCGGCGCTGGAGATGTCTTTGGCATCGGCCGTGCGCACCAGGGGCAGGCTGGCGGGGTCTTGGGCGAAGAGCTCCAACAGCGCGTCGCACAGGGCAATTTTGTTGAGCAACGATAGCTCGATGTTGATGCGCTCAATGCCGTCGGTGTATTCGGCCATGCGCTCTAGCGGAATCACCACGTCTTCATTGATTTTGAAGGCGTTGGTGTGCTTGGAGATGGCCGCTGTGCGCTTGCGGTCCAGCCAGAATTTTTTACGTGCCTCGCTGCTAACGGCGATAAAGCCCTCGCCGCTGCGCGAGTTGGCAATGCGCACGACCTCGCTGGTCACGCGGGCGACCTCGTCGGGGTTGTCGCCCACGATGTCGCCAATCAGCACCATTTTGGGCAACTGGCCGCCGCCTTTTTGGCTTTTGGTGGCATAGCCCACGGCTTTCAGATAGCGGTCGTCCAGATGCTCCAGCCCGGCCAGCAGCACGCCGCTTTGGCGTTGTTCGCGAAACATCAGTTCCTTGATTTCCACAATGCTGGGCACGGCCAGCTTGGCACTGCCAAAAAATTCCATGCACACCGTGCGCGTGTGGCTGGGCATGCGGTGAACAATCCAGCGGGCGCTGGTAATCAGGCCGTCCGTGCCCTCTTTCTGCACACCGGGCAGGCCGCTGAGGAATTTATCCGTCACGTCCTTGCCCAGCCCGGCTTTGCGGAATTTGTGGCCGGGTATGTCTAGCCGCTCGGTGCGAATCGGCGTTGTGCCATCGGCCTGGAAGTAATGCAGCTCAAAGCTGGCTAGCTCGGCATCGTGAATCTTGCCCAGGTTGTGGTTGATGCGCACCACCTCCAGCCACTGCCCTTCGGGCGTGACCATGCGCCAACTGGCCAAGTTGTCCAGCGCCGTGCCCCACAGCACAGCTTTTTTGCCGCCCGCATTCATGGCGATATTGCCGCCAATGCAACTGGCCTCAATCGAGGTAGGGTCCACCGCGAACACAAAGCCCGCGCTCTCTGCCGCATCGGCCACGCGCTGGGTGACTACACCGGCTTCTGTCCACACCGTAGGCACGGGGTCTGCCAAGCCGGGCAGCGCCACCATTTCTACAGCGGTAATGGCATCGAGTTTTTCAGTGTTGATGACCACGCTGCGCCAGGTCAGCGGAATCGCCCCGCCGGTGTAGCCCGTGCCGCCACCACGGGGGATGATGGTCAGCCCCAGGGTGATACAGCCTTGCACCAGAGCGGCCATCTCAGCCTCGGTATCGGGGGTGAGGACGACGAAGGGGTATTCCACGCGCCAATCGGTCGCGTCCGTCACGTGGCTGACGCGGGACATGCCGTCAAACTTGATGTTGTCCTTGTGCGTTAAGCGCCCCAGCACTTGGCGCACCTTGTCGCGCAACTGGCTGGCGACGGCCAGGGTATGGGCAAATTCCTGCACGGCGCGGCTGGCGGCTTCTACCAGCTCGCCCACCCAGCCGTCGCGCTGGGCATCTTCTTGGGGCAGGCGGCGCTTTTGCACCTCGGCCAGGCGGTGCTCCAAGGCTTGCACCAGTTGGCCACGGCGTTTGGGGCTGAGGAACAAATCATCCTGCAAATAGGGGTTGCGCTGCACTACCCAAATATCGCCCAGCACCTCGTACAACATGCGTGCCGAGCGCCCGGTGCGCCGCTCGCTGCGCAGCAGCTCCAGCACCTGCCAGGCACGTTCGCCCAGCAGGCGCAGCACAATTTCCTTATCGGAAAACGAGGTGTAGTTGTACGGAATTTCGCGCAAACGTGCGGGCGCTGCCGCCAGCACAGCCTGGGGGGCAAGGGGTGCGTTCATAACAAATGGATTCTGAAAAAAAGCAGGGGCGACCTGCGCCCCTCAGCAAAACCATTGATTTTAGAACAAGGGGCAAAGCCTCATACGGGGCTGCTTTGCTGCTGCATCGCCCACATGCTGGCATAGCGCCCACCCTGAGCCAGCAGCGCCGCATGGCTGCCGCGCTCGATGATGCGGCCTGCGTCCATCACCACGATTTCATGGGCATCGACCACGGTGGACAGGCGGTGGGCAATCACCAGCGTGGTTTTGCCTTGTGCGGCTTGGCGCAGCTCATCCTGAATAGCGCGCTCATTGGCCGAATCCAGGGCACTGGTAGCCTCGTCAAAAATCAGGATGGGTGGGTTTTTCAGCAGGGTGCGGGCAATGGCCACACGCTGCTTTTCGCCGCCGGATAGTTTCAGGCCACGCTCGCCCACCTGGGTGGCATAGCCTTGGGGCTGGGCGGCAATAAAGTCATGAATGCGGGCCGCGCGGGCGGCCTGCTCCACTTCTTCCTGGCTGGCATCGGTGCGGCCATAGGCGATGTTGAAGGCCACGCTGTCGTTAAACAGCACCGTATCCTGCGGCACGATGCCAATGGCGCGGCGCAGGCTGTCTTGTGTGACCTGGGCAATATCTTGCCCGGCAATGGTGATGCGGCCTTGCTGAATATCGTAAAAGCGGTAGAGCAGGCGGCTCAAGGTGCTTTTGCCTGCACCGGATGCACCCACTACGGCCACGGTTTTGCCAGCGGGTATTTCCAGATTGATGCCTTGCAAAATGGGGCGCTTGGGGTCGTAGGCAAAATGCACATCCTCAAAACGCACAGTGGGTTGCTCCAGCCCGGTGAGTGGCTGGGCATGGGGGGCATCGGCCACTTCCTGGGGCTTGTCCATGAGGGTGAACATTTTGTCCAGGTCGGTCAGGTTTTGCTTGATTTCACGATAGACCACACCCAGAAAATTCAGCGGCATGTAAATCTGAATCATGAAGGCGTTCACCATCACCAAATCCCCCAGCCCTAGCCGCCCATCGACCACGCCTTGAGTAGCTCGCCACAACATGGCCACCAGCGCCAAGGCAATAATGAGCTGCTGGCCGATATTGAGCAGCGACAGGCTGCTGCGGTTCTTCAACTGGGCGCGGCGCAATTGCTCCAGGTTGCGGTCGTAGCGCTGCGCCTCAAAGCTTTCGTTGTTGAAGTATTTAACGGTTTCGTAATTGAGCAGCGCATCGACTGCCTTGGTGTGGGCGGCAGAATCCAACTGGTTGGCCTGGCGGCGAAACTGAATGCGCCATTCCGTCACCACCACGGTAAAAATCACATAAGCCACCAGCGCCGTCAGGGTGATGGCGGCAAAGCCCATGTCCAGCTTGCTGCCCAGCACGGTCAGCACCAGCATCACCTCTAAAAAAGTGGCGACGATGTTGAACAGGGCGAAGGAAACCAGCATCTCAATACCGCGCACGCCGCGCTCAATATCGCGGGTCATGCCACCGGTCTGGCGCTCTAAGTGAAAGCGCAGGCTCAGGCGGTGCAGATGCTCGAAGGTGGCCAGGGCAATAGAACGCGCCGCGCCGTGGGTGGCCTTGGCAAACACCAGCTCGCGCAGCTCGTTGAACAAGGCCGTGGCAAAGCGCAACGCGCCATAGGCCAGCAGCAGCGCCACCGGAACCACCAACAGCGCCTGGGGCTGGCCGGCTTGCACGTCCATGCCATCAATCAAGCGCTTGAGCAGCAGGGGCACAGCCACTGTCGCGCCCTTGGCGGCCAACATGCAGACAATGGCTACCACCACCCGCCATTTGTACTGCCATAGATAGGGCAGCAGGCGCTTTAAGGTGCGCCAATCGGCCTGGCTGGCCTGGGCGCTGGCATCCGTATCCGCCAGATGTGGCGGCGCGGCGCGATGCCTCACATCACACCAGCATGGCCAGGCTGGCCTCTAGCTGCTCAGTGGGTGAGCGCTGAAAGCTAGAGCGCACATAGCGCAGCATGCGGCCCTGGGCAAAACACATCAGCACATTGGCGGCGCGGTGGGCATCTTGCACCGGCATGGTTGAGCCCAAAGCCCCTGCCGCAGGGCGCAGGCATTGGCGCATGCTGCTTTCAATGCGGTCAAACAGCTTATTCATGCGCGCTTGCAGGCGCTGGTGCTCATTGAGCAGGGCATCACCCGTCATCAGGCGCACCATGCCAGGGTTTTTTTCAGAGAATTGCAGCAACACCACCACGATGCGGCGGGCACGGGCGCTGCCCTCGGCAGCATCCAGCTGGCCCAGAGCGCCCTCTTCACCCACAATTTGCTGCACCAGGCCCCAGAGGGTTTGTTCGATAAACTCCAGCAGGCCCTCAAACATTTGCGCCTTGCTGGCAAAGTGGCGGTACAAGGCCGCCTCACTCACCTCCAGGCGGCGGGCCAGTGCTGCGGTGGTAATACGCTCCATCGCGGGCTGCTGCAGCATGGCCGCCAGCTCTTGCAGGATTTGCGCACGCCGCTCACCGGGCTTCAAGCGCTTGCGCGGCGCGGCGGTTGCAGCCGTGGGCAAAGAGGATGGATAGAGTTCTTTCTGCTCAGTCATGCTGGAATGCGGCTTGCGGCTTTATTGATTACGAATCATGGTGCCATAGGCCTGGTCGGTCAGCACCTCCAGCAACATGGAGTGGGGCACACGGCCATCCACAATGTGTACGGCATTCACCCCGGCCTTGGCGGCATCAATCGCACCGGCAATTTTGGGCAGCATGCCGCCAGAGATGGTGCCATCAGCCACCAGTGCGTCAATTTGCTGCGAGGTCAGCTCTGGCAGCAACTGCCCGGCCTTGTCCAGCACACCGGGGATGTTGGTGAGCAGCAACAGTTTTTCCGCCTGCAAGGTGGTGGCCAAGCGACTGGCAACCACATCGGCGTTGATGTTGTAGCTCTCGTTCTCCTCGCCAAAGCCAATCGGGCTGACCACTGGAATAAAGGCATCGTCTTGCAGGGCTTTGACCACGCTGGGGTCGATTTGCACAATATCACCCACCTGGCCCACATCGTGCTCTACGCTGGGGTCGTGGTGGTCGAGCATCTTGAGCTTTTTAGCGCGAATCAGGCCACCGTCACGCCCGGTCAGGCCCACGGCCTTGCCACCAGCGGCGTTAATCAGGCCCACAATATCTTGCTGCACTTCACCCGCCAGCACCCACTCCACCACGCCCATGGTTTCGGCATCGGTGACGCGCATGCCCTGGATAAAGTGGCCTTCCTTGCCCAGGCGCTTGAGCGCGGTTTCAATCTGCGGGCCGCCGCCATGCACCACCACGGGGTTGATGCCCACCAGTTTCAGCAGCACCACATCCTCGGCAAAAGCGCGCTGCAAGGCCGGGTCAGTCATGG
>CAZMMM010000103.1:0-6742 GCA_964567385.1 uncultured Comamonas sp. | reverse complement strand
GTTCGTAGAGGGATTAGGGGATGTGGCTATGGTCATGGCGGCGGTTTTAACACAGAGCAGGCAATAAAAACGCCCGCTGCAAGCAACGGGCGCTATGGTCTTGCCTAGTCAGGTCAAGCAGCGGCTTACTTGAAGCTGGCCTCCAGGCTGACCGCTTCAGTCACCGTATTAGGGAAGCTCATGCCAGCGATGGCTGGCATTTCCACCTCATTCTTGACCATCAGCCCGTGATAGGGGCCATCGGCAGCGGCCCAAACCCAGGCAGCAACATTGCCTACTGGGGTGGTCGTCACCACCGCAACCTTGCAGGTCTTGAAGGTGCCTGCGGGTACGGTCACCGTCTCAAAGCCCTGGAAGGTTTCTTGCACTGTTTGCGTGTAGGGCTGCATGCCATCCGGCGTCACCGTGGAAGTGGAGGTGTAGGTCTTGCCCTGCTCCATATTGATGGGGAATTGGTGCGCTGGGTTCAAGGTCTCCTTCATACCGCCATCCTGTGCGCCGTAGGTGTACATCGTGCCGCCCACAAAGTCGTAGTAGTTGTGGTTGCCAGAGCCTGTGCCATCTTCGGCGTACTCATCCAGGGTGCTGTGGCCGTTAAAAGTAGTGCGCCCCAGCATGGTGACTTTGATGGTGCTGGTGATGTCCCCAGTCACGCCTGCGATGCCAGAGGTTTTCATCACCGCCGTGTAGGAGCTGCCCTCTTTGAAGCGTGCGGGGTTGTGGCAAGCGCCAGCAGTGCTGCTGTCCGTTGGGGCAGTGGCACCGTCATCCGGGTTACTGCCTGGCTCCTCATTACCGCCCGGCCCTTCGTTATCTCCACCGGGCTCCTCACCTGGGCCTGGCTCAGGCGCTGGTGTTGGTGGGGCTGGCTCTGGCTCTACAGGGGTGGTAGGCGGCGTTGGCGTTGGCGTTTGCTCAGTACCCGAGCCACTGCCGGGACCTGCGTCTGGAGCCTCACCGCCACTGCTACTGCCACCACCGCCGCCGCAGGCACTCAGCCCGGCAACAGCTGCCATGATGGCCGTCAGTAGCCAGCGCCGATAGGCAGGGCTGGTCGTGTCATAGGTGTTCTGTTGCATCTGCTGTCTCCTTCCGTTTTTGAATAGGTGATACTAAAAAGCCCTTACTAAAGCTCTTTGGTGCATTGCCTGGACGTGCATGCACGACAACATTCTTTCACACTTGTAACACCATGCCCACAGAAACCTTACCCCCTGCTGCATCTTTGCCCCCCGCCTGGAGCCAAGCCCCCGCCCCCGAATGGCGCTGGCTGGCGCAAGATGCCGATGGCCGCTGGTTCTGGTACCGCACCCTGCCCGAGCTAGGCTGGGCAGGCGGTATCTGGCGCAGTAACTCACGCAACCAGCAGCTGGCTGCGGAAGGACTGCCCAACGAAAACTGGGCCGACTCCTTGCTAGAGCGGCCCAGTACAGATTGACGTTGCCGCCAGCAGCTACGCCACCTACTTGCTGCGGCGGATGCTGATGCCCGGTGCTTTGGTGCGCTGCGCGGTGCTGACCTTGGAGACTTGCACGGCCACGTCGCGGGCCAGTTTTTTATAGATTTGCGCCACCTCGCTGCCCGGCTCGGCAATTACCGTGGGGCGGCCACTGTCGGCTTGCTGGCGGATGTTCAAAGACAGGGGCAGCGAGCCCAGGAAGGGCAATGCCTTGCTCTGCGCCAGCTGCTGGCCGCCGTCCTGGCCGAAGATATGCTCAATATGGCCGCAATTGCTGCACACATGCATGGCCATGTTTTCCACCACACCCAAAATGGGCACACTGACTTTCTCAAACATCTGTATGCCCTTGCGTGCATCCAGCAAGGCAATGTCTTGGGGGGTCGTGACAATGACCGCGCCTGTTACGGGGATGCGCTGGCTCATGGTCAGCTGGATATCACCTGTGCCCGGCGGCAGGTCCAGAACGAGGTAATCCAAATCCTGCCAATCGGTCTGGCGCAGCATTTGCTCCAGCGCCTGCACCGCCATGGGGCCACGCCAAATCATGGCCTGGTCGGGGTTGTCCAGCAAAAAGCCGATGGACATGATTTGCACCCCGTAGTTTTCCAGGGGCTGCATCATATTGTCCTTGCCCTCGGCCAGCTCGGGCTGGCCACTTACGCCAAACATCATGGGCTGGCTGGGGCCGTAAATATCGGCATCCAGCACTCCTACACGCGCACCCTCTGCCGCCAGGGCCAGGGCCAGATTGGCGCTGGTGGTACTTTTACCCACCCCACCCTTGCCCGAGGCCACGGCAATGATGTTCTTCACCCCGGGCAGCAGCTGCAAGCCGGGCTGCACGGCGTGGCTTTGAATCTGGCATTGCACCTGAGCCTGCACGCTTTGCACACCCGGCACGCTGCGCGCCGCTTCTTCAAGCTGCAAAGCAAGCTCGGGCACCAAGCTTTGCGCGGGATAGCCCAGCACCACACGAAAGCGAACGGCCCCGCCCTGAATATGTAAATCCTGCAAGGCCTGGCTGCTGACAACGTCTTGGCCAGTGTGGGGGTCGGTGACACGCGCTAGGGCGGCGAGAAGGTCTTTTTCAATCACGGTCATGGTCAAGCGCTTCTGTTTAAGTTTGAGTAGCAATAAGAAACAATGAGTCTAAAACGCCACATAAAAGCCCTACAAAACATGCGTCTGCATCCCAATTCAGGCTTTTGGGCCTGACTACAGCTGGCTACAAAAAATACAAGCTGTTAGAGTTATTGGCTTTGGTTTTGCGCCGCAGCGCATAAAAACAATAATTTTTTAAAACTGACATCCCCCATGCCTACTGCCTTCCCCTTGCGCCACAGCCTGCTCGCGGGTGCCTGCCTGGCACTTTGCCAGTCTGCCACTTACGCCCAAAACACCCTGGACGTTGAGCAGCTGCTAGACCTATCTCTGGAAGACTTGATTGCCCTGCCCGTAGTGACCGCCTCACGCAAAGCCGAGACGCGTGACCAAACCCCGGCCCACATCGTGGTGATTACCCGCGAGCAAATCCAGTCACGCCGCTATATGAATCTGGCGGATTTGCTGGAAGACCTGCCGGGTGTGGACTTTCAGCGCGGCACCAAAACCTCGCAATACAACCAATTTAGCGTGCAAGGCTATGTCAGCCCCAACAAGCTGCTGGTGATGATGGATGGCATTCGCATTGGTCACCCCGGCGGGGGCAACTTTCCGGTGGCAGAAAACCTAGACCTCTACCCCGCCAAGCAGGTAGAGGTGCTGTTTGGCCCCGCTGCCGCCCTGTACGGGGCAGATGCGGTGTCAGGCGTAGTCAACATCATTACCGACAAGGCCGGCGAGGGCGGCAGCTACGCCTCTGTGGGTGCAGGGCGTTTTGGGCAAAAACGCGCCAGCTTCTTGACCAGTACCCGCACAGAAAACGGCCTGGGCCTGAGCATTGGCGGCCACAGCCAGCACAGCCAACGCGCCTCTCTGGACCAGTACTACCCCAGCCATTACCGCCCAGTGGATGGTGTTTTTGGCGGCAATGTGGTGCTGCCCGCCGACCAGCGCGAGCCTTATGCCGGCGGCATACGCAGCCACAGCCTGTTTGCTCGCCTGGACTGGCAGGACAAGTTCACTGTTGGCGCTTACCGCTACCACTTCAACAGCCTCACCAGCACGGGTGACCCCATGGTCACCGCCAAGCTGGACGCTGATGCCCAGTGGCGCACCACCGTCGATACCGTCTATGCCCGCTACCGCTACGAGTTAGGCGAGAACGTGCAGGCCGAGCTGACCCTCGACCATTCCCGCCTAGAGGTTGACCCACGCGCCTTCTACAACAACGTCTATAACGGCTTTACCCGTGGTTACTCCTACGTCCAAGGCGAGCGCACCGGCATCGAACAGCGCTTTGACTGGCACATCAACAACCAGCACCAAGTGCAGGCGGGCCTGGGGTGGCAGAAGTTCTACGACATCGAGGCAGCCTCCCTGCCCAGCCCCTACCAGCCCAGCAAATCGCCCAGTCAGCAGGGCATGCTCTACCCCAATACCGACTTACCGCTGATTCCCATGGATGCCAGCTTTCACAACGCCTCCGCCTACGCCCAATGGCAGGCACAGTGGAGCGATGCCTGGTCCACCACTGCGGGGGTGCGGGTGGACAAGCACTCGGCCTACGGCAGCTCCGTCAACCCACGCATGGGGCTGGTGTACAAGCCTAGCCAGCAGCATGTCTTCAAAGCCTTGTACGGCCAGGCGTTCCGCGCCCCCTCGCCCGAAGAAAGCCTGACCAGCTACGGCAGCTTTGACGGCAGCCGTGACGAGCAAGGGCGCTACATCGGCACCAACTTCCGTGTGCCCAATCTGAACCTGGAGCCTGAGAAAGTCCGCTCCCTCAGCCTGGTGTGGGACTGGCGGCCCAGCAGCAATGTGAACCTGGTGGCCAACCTCTACCACAGCCGCATTAGCAACCTGGTGGTCAATGGCAGCCTGGATGACTTCATTACCGAAGAAGCCATCATCCGCCAGCCTGACACCAAGGCCAACGCTGGCCGCCAGCGCCAAACAGGGCTGGATCTGAGCGCACAATGGCGCTTCAAACCAGGGGGTGAATGGACGGGCGATGCCTGGGGCAGCGCCAGCTGGATACGTGGTCGCCTGGACAACGGCGACGGCGTGGACTGGAGCATTCCCTATGTTGCCAGCCGCAAAGTCAAACTCGGCACCACGCTACGCTGGCGCAACAGCTTCAGCATCACCCCCGTGCTGCGCTGGACGGGGCCAGTCACCAATGGCCGCACCAAAGCACCTGGTAACGCCCTGCTCCCCCCCGCCGCCTGCTCTGGCAGCATGAGCGCACCCAGCCGCTGCCGCACGCCCGGCTATGCCGTGATGGACTTGCACCTGGGCTGGCACCAGTTGCTAGGCGGCAAGGCCAACCTGTGGCTGGACGTGCACAACCTGCTGGATAAGCGCCACTACGCCGCCGCAGGCTCAGGCAGCCTGACGTTTTGGGACATGCCCCAGCAGCCCCGTAGCTGGATGATTACCCTGGACTACAAGTTCTAACCATGGCGGCCAACAAGCTTCCCTCCCGCGACACCCCCATTGCTACTGCCCTACAGCGCCTCGCCTTCATACTGCTTGCGGCACTTCTGCTGAGTCCGCTGGCCCCACAGGTGCAGGCGCAAACCGTCTCAGCCCCTGCCATTAAGGCGGCCATGCTGCTCAAGCTGCCGCGCTTTGTGTACTACCCCAATGCCGATTCTGAGGAGCCGGTGCGGCTCTGCGTCCTTGGCCAGCACCCTTTTGATGGGGTGCTTGAGCGCTTGGTACAGCAACCCATTGACGGCCGCAAAGTAGAACTGCCCCACCAGCCAGAGCTAGGCAACCTAGAGCCTTGGCTGGCTAGCGCCCCACAAGGACAGCTGTGTGATTTTCTATTTATCGCGGCCCACTATGCCGAGCACCTGCCTGGCATTCTGCAAGTACTGGAAAAACGCCCTATTGTCACCGTCTCAGACATCGTCGGCTTTGCCCAGGCCGGCGGTATGTTGGAGCTTGCCCCCAACCCGCAAGACCCCCAGCGTCTGGCCATTTTTGTCAATCCCGCAGCCGCCGCTGCCCAAGGCATTCGGTTTAACGCCCAGCTCCTGCGCCTGGCCACCGTGGTCAAACCATGAAGATGCAGCCCATCATCAACCGCCTGTTTCGCTTTCGCACCATCCGCCAACAGCTGATGGTGTTATTCGCCATCGCCAGTGTGCTGACCTTTTCCCTGGTATTTCTATTGATGTTTGTGCAGCAACAGCAGGTGCTGCGCGTGCAATGGAGTAACGCCCTGCAAGCCCAGGCAGAGCTACTGGCCACCAATAGCCAAGCCGCCCTGGAGTTTGGTGACCAGCAAGAGGCCGAGCGCCTGCTCTGGTCCGTCGAGGGCAATGACGATATTTTGCGCGCCCGCCTACTGCCCCCTGACTGGCAGCCCTCGCAAGCCTTTTTTGCCCAGTTTGCCCGCCCCGAGGCAGAGCACATCACCATGCCCGCCCCGCCGCAGGCCGCACAAGGCGTGTACTTCAGCCACGGTGAGCATTGGCTCCCTTTCCTCAGTCCCCATAACGAAGGGGAAGAGGGCCTTAGCCACGGCCACTACCTCGTGGCCTGGGCCACTATCCCCAACTCTTCAGGTGCAAAAATCGAGCTGCTGGCCTCTTTGACCAATATGCACCAGGCCATGGCACGCACCGCCACCCACTCAGCCCTGGGGCTGCTGATTTTGCTGGCACTGCTGCTGTTTGTAGCCAATCAAGCGGCCAAGCGCATGGCCAGCCCCTTGCAAAAGCTCAATGAGCTGATGGCACAAGTCAGCACCAACCCCCTGCTGACCGAGCGCATCCCCGTCCACGGGGAGGATGAGCTGGCCCACTTGGGCCGCAGCTTGAACCACATGATTGACCGGCTGCAAAAACGCGACAACGAGCTGGCCAATTACCGCGAAAACCTGGAGAACCTGGTCGAGCAGCGCACTGCCGCCCTGGTAGAGGCCACGGCCCAAGCCGAGCAGGCCAGCCAGGCCAAGTCAGACTTTCTGGCCCGCATGAGCCATGAAATCCGCACCCCCATGAACGCCATCGTGGGCCTGGGCAAGCTGCTGCTCAAAACCCCCTTATCCCACCAGCAGCGTGAGTACCAAGAGAAGGTGCTTGCCGCCTCAGACATGCTGTTGGGGCTGATTAACGACATCCTGGACTATTCGCGCGTAGAGGCAGGCAAGCTCACCCTGGAGCAAAT
>CAZMMM010000102.1:0-6756 GCA_964567385.1 uncultured Comamonas sp. | reverse complement strand
TCCCCATTTGGGGACATCGCTACACCTGCCAGTTTTTACACTGCCGCCTGTTTCTTCCCACCTCTTTGAATTTCAACAAGCAGGAGACAGGCGCTATGCACCAACCCAGTACCGAGCCACGGCCATCCATTTATTACGACTACCAAATCTACAGCCCCTGGCTGCCCACCGAGCACCCAGAGGAGCAGCGCCACCCCGTCACCATCGTGGGTGCAGGCCCGGTGGGGCTGGTGACGGCGCTGGAGCTGGCACGCTACGGCCAGCGCTGCGTGGTGTTGGAGGCTGATTGCCAAGTCAGCGAAGGCAGCCGCGCCATTGTGTTTACCCGCCGCTCCCTGGAAATTTTGCAGCAAGTGGGCGTGGCCGAGCGCATGAGCCAAAACGGCCTGCCCTGGTGCTATGGCAACTCCATCTATCGCGGCCAGCGCGTGTTTCGCATGGAAGCGCCGCGCTCTGAGGATGACCGCTTCTTCCCCATGCTCAACTTGCAGCAGCAGTACCTAGAGGAATACCTGGTCGATGCCGCCCTGGACAATCCGCTGATTGAACTGCGCTGGGGCAATAAATTAGTTTCCAGCAGCGCCAACGACCAAGGCGCAACCCTGGAAGTGGATACCCCGCAAGGCAGCTACACACTGCACACCGATTGGCTGGTGGCCAGCGATGGCGCACGCTCGCCCATTCGCACCGCCATGGGCTTGCAGATGGAAGGCGCATCCTACGAAGGGCGCTTTGTGATTGCCGATATCCGCGTTGACCTGCCCCTGCCCACGGAGCGCCTGGCCTTTTTTGACCCCACTTGGAACCCCGGCAACACCATTTTGATGCACCGTGAACCCCACGGCATTTGGCGCGTGGACTACCAACTACCCCCCGGTGAAGAGCCAGAGCAAGCGCTAGAGCCTGCCTCGCTTAAAGCGCGGATTGATGCCCAGCTAGAGATGATTGGCTTTGGCGGCCTGCCTTGGGAAATGGATTGGAGTTCCGTCTATTCCGCCCGCGCTTTGACCCTACCCAGCTATGTGCATGGCCGTGTGGTGTTTGTCGGCGATGCTGGCCACATGCTGCCTATTTTTGGCGTGCGCGGTGCCAACACCGGCTTTCAGGATGCCCAGGCGCTGGCCTGGCGATTGGCACTGGTGGCGCAAAATCGCGCCCCCGCCGCTTTGCTCGATAGCTACAGCAGCGAGCGCGTAGGCGCAGCCCGTGAAATTGTGGAAGAAGCGGGCAAAAGCACCCGCATGATGGCGCCGCCCAGCCGAGGCTTTAGGCTGCTGCGCGATGCTGTGCTCTCCCTCTCCCTAAGCCAACCGTTTGTGGGGCCGCTCTACCACTGGCGCACCTCACGCCCGCATGAGTACAGCCATTCGCCGCTCAACAGCCTGGGCGATGACAACCCGCTGTTTCACACCGGCCCCGCCCACGGCGCAGCCCCGGTCAACGTACTGCTCTCCCACGATAACTACCTGCTTGACCATGTGGGCGGCAGCTTTGACCTGCTGTACTTCACCGCGCAAACCAGCGTCCCCGCCGCCTTGGTGCAGGAGATACAAGCCCTGCGCTCGCGTGGTATTGCCGCCCGCTTGATTGCCATTGCCACTGGCGGACAAAGCAGTGTTGCAGGCGCAGACCTATTGCTGCACGACAGCCAAGGGCGCTGCCGCCAAGCCTATGGCGTGCAGAGCGACGGCGCGGCCTACCTGCTGCGCCCCGACCAACATATCTGCGCCCGCTGGATGGCACTGGATGCCCACCGCCTGCAAGCCGCCTTGCACACCGCCACACTTTCTGCCCACGCCTAAGACCGAATACCGAATACCCAGACTCAGGAGACCACCATGCCCCATCACTCCCACCCAAGCACCGCCCCTGCACCGCTGGATATTGCTGGCCTAGAAGCCGTGTATGACCAACTGGCCAACGCCCTGGATGCCGTTGGCGCAGAGAAGTCAGAGCTATTCCTGGTCAAGCTGGCGCTGCTCATGGCCAGAGACCTTGGCAATGCCGAGCACATTGGCCAATTGGTGCAAGCCGCACAAAAAGACTTGTGAGCATTCATTACTACAGGAGATTTACCATGAAAAAACTGATTGTTTCCGCTGCCCTGCTGGCAGCCAGCAGCGCCGCTTTGGCGCAGCAGCCCACGATTTTGAAAATCGCCCACTTCTGGCCGCCCACCGCCCATGCCCAGCAAAAAGTGCTGGAGCCTTGGTGCGCCAAGCTGGCCGAGCAATCGAACCAGCAACTGCAATGCCAAATTTACCCGGCCATGCAACTGGGCGGCACACCTGCGCAGTTGATTCAGCAAGCCATTGATGGCGTGGCCGATATTGTCTGGACGCTGCCGGGCTACACCGCTGGGCGCTTTCCCTCGATGGAGGTGATGGAGCTGCCCTTTTTGACCAAAGACGCTGAAGGCGGCAGCCGCGCCGCCTGGGAGATTTATGAAAAATACGGCCAAAAAGACTTTGCCAACGTCAAGCCCCTGGCCTTTAACGTGCATGACCGTGGCCAGTTGCACAACAACAAGCGCCCCATCACCAAAGTGGCCGACTTCAAAGGCTTGAAAATGCGCGCCCCCACCCGCCTGACCAACAAAATGCTGGCAGCCCTGGGCGCAACCCCGGTGGCCGTACCGCTGCCGCAAACGCCTGATGCCGTCGCCAAAGGCGTGATTGATGGCTACGTCATGCCCTGGGAAGTCGTGCCCACCATGAAGCTGCACGAAATGACCAAATACCACTCCGAAATCAATGCGCCCGAGCCGGTGTTCTACACCACGCTGTTCACCATTGCCATGAACCAGGCCAAGTACGACAGCCTGCCCCCCGCGCTGCAAAAAGTGATTGACGACAACTCGGGCGCAGACTTCTCCGCCTTCATTGGCAAAACCTGGGATGACTCTACCGACGCGGCACGCCAACAAGCGCAAGGCCCCAACAACCAGTTCAACACCATTGCTGCGGCTGAAGTGGCAGGCTTTGAAAAAGTCGCCGCCAAAGTGGCCGATGACTGGGTGAAAGAAGTCACCAAAAAAGGCTACGACGGCGCTGCCATGCTGCGCGATGCCAATGCGCTGACGGATAAGTACGCGCCTCGGTAACTAGGCGCTTCCACCTAGCCACATCTTCTTTTAGCCCCCTGCCTGCCAGCGGGGGGCTTTTTGTGTGCTTTTACAACAAACTGTCCAGCACCGAAAACTGCACCTGCGCCAGCACCATTTGCAGCACCTGCAAGCCAATCAAGGCCACCAGGGGCGATAAATCAATCCCGCCCACCAGGGGAATGACGCGGCGCAGCGGGCGCAGCACAGGCTCAGACAGCCGCGCCAAAATGCTGGCAATGGGCGCGTGCGGTTGCACCCAAGAGAGGATGGCGTACACCAGCAAAATGCCAATGCAGCCGGTAATCACCAAGCGCAGCAGCCCAAAAAAAGCCACCGCCAGCACCATGACAAAGTTAGTGTTAGCGCCCGTAATCAGCCACAGCACCAAGTAATGCACAAACTGCACCAAAACCGCTGCCACCAAGCTGGATGAATCGGTACGCCCCACTGGGCGCAGAACGCGGCGCAGCGGCATGACCAGCCAATCCGTCAAAGCAAACACCAACTGCCCCACCGGGTTCTGAAAGTTGATGCGCTGCCACTGCATATACCAGCGCAACAGGCTTGCCCCGGCCACAATGCCGCACACCACCTCCAGCAAAAAACGCACAATTTCCATTCCCATAGGGCTTCACACTCCTTGCAGCAATCCCATGCTCATCAACCAGGGTTATTAACTGGCACCCATAACCACAAAACCAAGAGCGCCATTGTGCAATGCAAAAAAATTAGAATGGCGGGTTTGCTGCAAATTTCCTTAGAACCTTTCTATGACGCGCAGCCCCTCCCCCTGTTGTGTGACGAATTGAACGCCTCCATGTCTGAAGAAAACCTCCAAGCCGCTGCCGAACAGGCCAGCCCCCAAGAAGAAAACAAACTCATTGCCGAGCGCCGCGACAAGCTCAAAGCCCTGCGCGAGCAGGCCAAGGCCCAAGGCACCGCCGCCTTCCCCAACGACTTCAAACCCCAGCACCGCGCCGCTGCCCTGCAAACCCAATATGGCGAGCAAGAGGGCGAAGCACTGGAAGCGCAGGCGCTGGCCGTGAGCGTGGGCGGGCGCATGATGCTCAAGCGCGTCATGGGCAAGGCCAGCTTTGCCACGGTGCAAGATGCCACAGGCCGCATCCAAATCTATATCACCCGCGACGCGGTGGGCGAAGCGGTCTATGCCGACTTCAAAAAGTGGGACTTGGGCGACATCATTGCCGCCGAAGGCACGCTGATGAAGACCAAAACCGGCGAGCTATCCATCAAAGCCACCAATATTCGCCTGCTCACCAAAAGCCTGCGTCCCCTGCCCGACAAATTCCACGGCATGGCCGACTTGGAACAAAAAGTACGCCAGCGCTACGTCGATTTGATGATGGACGACAGTGCCCGCCAGCGCTTTGTGGCGCGTAGCAAGGCCGTGGCTGGCATTCGTGAATTTATGGTGGCGCATGACTTTTTAGAAGTCGAAACCCCCATGCTGCACCCCATTCCCGGTGGTGCCAACGCCAAGCCCTTCATCACCCACCACAACGCGCTAGACCAAGATATGTACCTGCGCATTGCGCCCGAGCTGTACCTCAAGCGCCTGGTCGTGGGTGGCTTTGAGCGCGTGTTTGAAATCAACCGCAACTTCCGCAACGAAGGCATCAGCGTGCGCCACAACCCCGAGTTCACCATGATGGAGTTCTACGCCGCGTGGTGGAATTACCGCGACCTGATGGACTTTACCGAAGCCTTGGTACGCGATGCCGCCATGAAAGCCGTGGGCACGCTGGACTGCACCTACGCGGGCAAACCCGTTGATTTGGCTGCACCGTTTGAGCGTCTGACCATTCCTGAAGCCATCGTTAAATACACCGAAGCGGGCGACAACGTCAGCAACCGCGACTGGCTGATTAACGCCCTGCGCAAACTGGGCATGAATGAAGACAAGGACAAACTCAGCAGCCGCAGCCTGGCCAGCCTGCAAGTGCTCTACTTTGAAGAAGTGGTGGAAGAAAAACTGTGGAACCCCACCTTCATCATGGAGCACCCCACGGAAATCTCCCCCCTGGCACGCGCCAATGACGAGCGCCCAGAAGTCACCGAGCGCTTTGAGCTGTATATCACCGGGCGCGAGTTCGGCAACGGCTTCTCTGAGCTCAACGACGCGGAAGACCAGGTGGCCCGCTTCAACGCCCAGGTCGAAGCCAAAGACAGCGGCGACGACGAAGCCATGTACTTTGACCACGACTTTGTGCCCGCGCTGGAATACGGCCTGCCGCCCACCGGCGGCTGCGGCATTGGCATTGACCGCCTGATGATGCTGCTGACCGACAGCGCCAGCATCCGCGATGTGATCTTGTTCCCCGCCCTGCGCCGCGAGCAGCCGTAAAAACCGGCTTAGAACGTGTTCATGATCTCGAATGAAGGTGTGGGGGATGCGGTTCGGGATGGGTTGCGAGGCGCAAACCACAGCAATAGCTTGGCTATTGCGAGGATTTGCAACGACGCAGACCGCCCGAAGCCGCGCCCGCACACCCATGAGGAGATCGTGAACACGTTCTTACAGCGGCCCACGCCACTGCATTGACCATTTCAGGGCACTGGCACAGTGCCCTTTTTATTTTTTTGCTATGAAACCTTTACAACGCTGGCAAAACTGGCATACCCATTTGCCCGATTGGCTGCAGGAGTGGCTGGATGTGATGGTGCCGCTGCTGCAAATTGTGCTGATTGTTTTTTGTGCCTGGCTGCTGCACCGGCTGGTGCGCCGTGTGCTGCGCCGTGCCAGCACGCATTACCAGCTGCCGCACGAGCTGCTCATGCCCATCAATGTGGTGGTGCGCTGGCTTATCGTCAGCGGTGCGGTGCTGCTGGCGCTGGAGCGCCTGGGGGTTTCGGCCACGGTGCTGTGGTCGGCGTTTACCGGCTTTGCCACCGTGGGCGCGGTGGCGTTTTTTGCGGCCTGGAGCGTACTGTCCAACCTGTTTTGCGCTTTCCTGATCTTTACTGGCCGCCCGTTTGTGGTGGGCGACACGATTGAGCTGCTGGACAACGCCGAAAAGCCCGGTGCCCTGGGCAAGGTGGTGGACATCAACCTGCTCTACACCACCTTGGAGGACATATCAGAGGCCAATGCCGGGGCACAGGTGCAAATCCCCAACGCCTTGATCTTTCAGCGCGTGCTGCGCCGCTGGCGGGCCGGTAGCGAGGTGCCCGCCGGCAAAACGCACAACCCGGCCAGCAGCGCCCCGGCCCCAGCCGCCGAGAAAGAACCCAAGGCCACGCAGCCGACCTAAGGAAGGGGAGATACCGGGCTAGCGCAGGCGGGCAATCAGGCTGGAGGTATCCCAGCGCCCGCCGCCTTGGGCCTGCACATCGGCGTAAAACTGATCGACCAGGGCTGTTACGGGCAGGCGGGCACCGTTGCGCTGGGCTTCTTGCAGCACCAGCCCCAGGTCTTTGCGCATCCAATCGACGGCAAAGCCGAAGTTGAATTCATCGCGCACCATGGTGCTGCCCCGGTTATCGAGCTGCCAGCTTTGCGCCGCGCCTTTGCCAATCACTTGCAGGGCTTTGTCCATGTCCAGACCGGCTTTTTGGCCAAAGGCCACCGCCTCGGACAGTCCTTGCACCAGCCCGGCAATGCAAATTTGATTGACCATTTTGGTCAGCTG
>CAZMMM010000101.1:0-6772 GCA_964567385.1 uncultured Comamonas sp. | reverse complement strand
GATGCGGGCAAGCGCTTTCACTTCGTCTCTAACGTCGATGGGCATGAGCTGGGCCATGTGCTGCGCCAGGTGCGGCCTGAGTCAACGCTGTTTTTGATTGCCTCCAAATCCTTCACCACGGCGGAGACCATGCTCAACGCCCATTCAGCGCGGGAATGGTTTTTGCGCCAAGGGGGCTGCCTGGATGCGGGCCAGCCGGTGTCCGTTGCGGCCCACTTCATTGCCCTGACCAGCAACACCGCAGCAGCCAAGGCCTTTGGCATCAGCCAGTGCCTGTCGTTTTCTGACTGGGTGGGCGGGCGCTTTTCGCTCTGGTCTGCCATTGGGCTGCCGATTGCGATTGCGATTGGCCAAGCGCATTTTCGGGATTTGCTGGCGGGGGCGCATGCCATGGATGCGCACTTCTTCAACAGCGCACCTGCACAGAACTTGCCACTGCGCCTGGCGTTGCTGGATATTTGGTACCGTAACTTCTGCCAGCTCAGCAACCGCTGTATTGCGCCTTATAGCCACGGCCTGCGCCGCCTGGCCGCCTATCTGCAGCAGCTAGAAATGGAGAGCAACGGCAAAAGCGTCACCCGCGATGGTCAGCCGCTGCCCATACCTACCGCGCCCATGGTCTGGGGCGAGCCGGGGACGAACGGGCAGCATGCCTTCTTCCAGTTACTGCACCAAGGGCAGGAGGTGGTGCCAGTGGAGTTCATCGTGGCGCGTGACGGTGGCAAGCACCTGGGTGCCCATCAACACAGCTTGGTGATTAACGCCATCGCCCAAGCACAGGCGCTGATGCTAGGCCGCCATGGTGATGGTGCGCACAAGGACTGCCCCGGCAACCGCCCCAGCAGCTTTTTATTGCTGGAACAGTTCAACCCCCTCTCTATTGGTGCGCTGATTGCGCTGTACGAGCACCGCGTCTTCAGCGCCGGGGCGGTATGGGGCATTAACAGCTTTGACCAATGGGGCGTAGAGCTGGGCAAGCAACTGGCCCAGCAACTGCGCCAGCGCGAGGACAGCGGCGACTGGGATGGGGTCGATGCTTCCACCCTGGATTTAATGCAGCGCCTAGGCCCTGTTGCAGGCCGCCCGGCCTAGCGACTATTCCATTCAATACGCCGCGCCCACAGTTGCGGCGGGCAGGCGGTGGATTTCTTGCAGCAACTGCGCCAAGGCTTGGCCTGCAGCCTGCACCAGCGCCGCACCGCGCTGGGTATCAGCAGCGGCAGCGTTGCCGACTGCGCCAGCGCGGTGGTAATCCTGTATCGCCCAGCCTAGCTTGGCGCTTTTGCCATTGCCCAAAATGGGGTAATCCCGCGCCCGTTGGGCAGAGGTGGAGGGAAAGTTCTGCGCCCGCTGCATCTCCACCAGCTCGGGGGCGAGGTGCAGCATCATGGCCGTTTCCACCTCCCCACCGTGGATGCCAAAGCGGTGTTCCTGCGGGCTAAAGGCCGCATCCAGCGCCTGCGGCAAGGGCAAGCTAAACCAACTGCTGTGATAGACCAGCAAGCCCTGCTGCTGGCGCAACTGCCGCGCCACAATGTCCATGCTGCTGACGTTGCCGCCGTGGGCGTTGAACAGCAGCAGCTTCTTCACCCCAGCGCGGGCCACGCAAGCACCCAACTCTGTCCACAGCGCCAATAAGGTAGCCGGTTGCAGGCTGAGGGTTCCGGGGTAGGCCAGGTGCTCCACGCTCAGGCCAATGGATTGGGTGGGCAGCACCAAGGCGGGCACATCAGCCGGTAGCAAGGGCAAAGCGGCCTGCACAATGCCATCGACCAGGGCGGTATCCACATTGAGCGGTAGGTGCGGGCCATGCTGTTCTATGGCGGCTACAGGCAACACCGCCACGGTGGCAGCGGCTAGCCCACTGGTTTGTGCCTGGGCAAAATCATGGGCGCTCACTTGCGCCCAATAGCGTGAAGGCCATGCGGCCTGGGGCTGGTTGGTAGATTGCATAAGCCTGCTATCTTAGAGGACTGGGCCAAGGGGAACCCCCGCCCCCACACTCCATCCAAGGCTACTATGTTTGCTCCTTCTTCTACCCAGCGCCTGCGTGGCGTGTTTTCATTGCTTCTGCCCTTTTTGCTGATAGTTTCTCTGCTGGCCGCACCTGCGGCTTGGGGGCAGATTCAGCTCAAACTTGGCAGCGCCCAAGCCTCTACCAACGCCGCCCAGGCCAGCACGCCCAGGGTGGATGCCGAGCTAGTCCTCCACGCCCCGCAAGGCATTAGCCCAGGCGCTGAGGTGCAGCTTGGCCTGCTGCTGCGCCACCAGCCTGAGTGGCATACCTACTGGAAGAATGCGGGCGATTCCGGCATGCCTACCGAGCTGCAATGGCAGTTGCCCCCCGGCCTGAGCGCTGGTGATATCGACTGGCCCATGCCCCAGCAGATTCGGGTGGAAGACTTTCTCAACTTCGGCTACGAGGGTGAGGTGCTGCTGCCCGTGCCACTCACCATCACCCCTGACTTTGCGCCTGATGCCAGCGGCCAGATGCAGGTAGACCTGCACGCTAGCTGGCTGGTCTGCCGGGTGGAGTGCGTGCCAGAGGATGTTTCTCTATCCCTGAGCGTGCCGGTTGCACAAAGCCATGCTGCTTATGCGGCGGCCTTTGCCCAGGCGCAGGCCCAACAGCCGCTGGAGGATGGGCGCATTCAGGCGCAGTTCACCGTGCTCCCCCCCCAAGCAGGGGCGGGGGCTGCTGCCGATGCCCCGCCCTTGGTACAACTGCAAGTGCGCGGCCTGCCCGAGGCCGCCCAGGGGCAGGAGTTGGCCTTCTACCCCGAGCTGGCAGAAACCTTCTACCACGCCGCCGTACTAGGCCAAGACTGGCAACAGGCTTGGCTGGACGACCCTGCCGCCCCCGGGCAGCGGCTGTGGCAGGCCAGCCTGCCCTTGTCTGATATGCGCGATGCCACCCCGCCAGAGATTGCCCTCGTGCTAGGCCTGCCTGCCCCCGGGCGCACGGTGGCTGAAGCGCCGCCCGCCCAAGCTTGGCGCATGGTGGCCCCCGTCAGCGGCCAATGGCCAGAAGTGGCCGAGGTGGAAATCCCCCCTGCCCTAGCGGCAGCCTTGGCATCAGCAGGGCAGAGCACCGCAAGCACTGCCCCCAGCAGCACAACACCGACTGCGCCCAACGGCAGCCTTGGCACCTCCTACAGCTTGTGGGCCGGTTTGGTAGGGGGCTTATTGGGGGGCTTGCTGCTCAACCTCATGCCCTGCGTGTTTCCGGTGCTGGCCATCAAGCTGCTGGGTTTTGCCCAGCATGGGGACAATCTGCGCGCCCAGCGCTTGGGCGGGCTAGCCTACACCTTGGGCGCGGTGCTCAGTTTTGTTGCCTTGGGCGGCCTGCTGCTGGCGCTGCGCGCAGCGGGGGAGCAATTGGGCTGGGGCTTTCAGCTACAAAACCCTTGGGTAGTGGCCGCACTGGCACTGCTGTTTACCGTGCTGGCGCTGAATTTGGCGGGCTTGTTTGAGTTTGGCCAGATGCTGCCCAGCAGCCTGGCCAGCATGCAAATGCGCCACCCGATGGCGGATGCCTTTTTATCTGGCGTACTGGCGGTGGCCGTAGCTTCCCCCTGCACAGCACCGTTTATGGGGGCATCGCTGGGCTTTGCGGTATCGCTACCCGCTGTGCAGGCGCTGGCAATTTTTGCCGCCTTGGGGCTGGGCATGGCCCTGCCCTATCTGCTGCTGAGCTGGCTACCCGCCCTGGTGCGCTGGCTGCCACGCCCGGGGGCATGGATGCAGACTTTCCGCCAGGCCATGGCCTTTCCCATGCTGGCCACGGTGGTCTGGCTGGTGTGGGTATTGGGGCAGCAAAGCGGCATTGACGGTGCGGCCAGCCTGCTTGCCTGGCTGGTGGGTTTTGCCGCCCTGATTTGGGCGCTGAACCAATCGGGCCGCAGCCGCCTGTGGCTGGGCAGCGCCACGGCCGCCTTGCTGGTTTGGATGCTATGGGCACTCAGCCCCCAGCTGCAAGCCCCGCCCGGGAGCCTGGCCACTGGCAGCAGTACCGCCCCCCTTGCTAGCGATAGCGCCCATACCCCCGGCCAATGGCAAGCCTGGAGCCCAGAGCGCGAGCAGGCCCTGCGCACCCAGGGCCAAGGCTTTTTTGTGGACTACACCGCTGCCTGGTGCGTGACCTGCCAGTACAACAAACGCACCGTGCTGGCCGATACCCAAGTGCTACAAGCTTTTGCCCAGCGTGGCATTCACCTGCTGCGCGCCGACTGGACGCGGCGCGACCCTGCCATCACCCAGGCACTGACCGCCCTGGGGCGCAGCGGCGTGCCCGCCTATGTACTCCACAGCCCCAGCGGGCAGATACAGGTACTGAGTGAGATGCCCAGCACGGCAGAGATATTGCAATCCATTGACAGTTTGTAACAATATTTGACAACTGACTCTTATAATGAAACCCTTTTCCACGAGGTATTGACTATGAGCCGCCAACTGCTACAACATATCTTGAGCACCACCCAAACCATTGCAGTGGTTGGCTTATCCCCCAAACCTGAACGCGCCAGCAATGAGGTGGCGGAATACCTGCAGGCCCAGGGCTATCGCATCATCCCCATCAACCCCGAGCTGCACGCCCAGCAGCTGCTGGGGGAGGTCTGCTTTGGCAGCCTGCGTGAGGCAGCCAACGCCCTTTCGCCCCTAGGCATTCGCATTGACTTGGTTAACTGCTTTCGTAAAAGCGAAGACATTCCCCCCATTGCTGAGGAAGCCATCGCCATTGGCGCACGCTATTTGTGGATGCAAAGCGGCATCCACCACCAAGAAGCCGCCCGCCAGGCGGAGGGGGCAGGCCTGTCCGTGGTCCAAGACAGCTGCATTAAAACCGTGCACAAGCAGCTTTTCTCTGGCAAAAAGCCAACACACACGGCCTGAAGCCACCAAACCCGCAATCCACAGCCAAGCCTGCGACAATCAGGGGCTATGACTACCTCTTTTGCCCCTCTGACTAACGACACTTTTTTGCGAGCCTGCCGTCGTCAGGCTACCGACTACACCCCCCTGTGGCTCATGCGCCAAGCTGGGCGCTACCTGCCCGAGTACAAGGCCACCCGCGCCAAGGCGGGCAGCTTTATGGGGCTGGCCACCAATGTGGACTACGCCACCGAGGTCACGCTGCAGCCGCTAGAGCGTTTTGCGCTGGATGCCTCCATCCTGTTTAGCGACATTCTCACCGTGCCTGATGCCATGGGCCTGGGCCTGACTTTTGCCGAGGGCGAAGGCCCGCGCTTTGCCACCGTGGTGCGTGATGAGGCCGCCGTCAACGCCCTTGCCGTACCCGATATGGACAAGCTGCGCTATGTGTTTGATGCCGTCACCAGCATCCGCAAAGCGCTGAATGGGCGCGTGCCGCTGATTGGCTTCTCTGGCAGCCCCTGGACGCTGGCCTGCTACATGGTGGAAGGCCGAGGCTCGCAAGACTACCGCCACATCAAAAGCCTGATGTACGCCCGCCCCGACCTGATGCAGCGCATTTTGCAAGTCAATGCCGATTCGGTGGCGCAATACCTGAACGCCCAAATTGACGCAGGTGCGCAGGCCGTGATGATTTTTGATAGCTGGGGCGGTGTGTTGGCCGATGGCATGTTCCAGCAATTCAGCCTGGCCTACACCAAGCAAGTGCTGGCGCAGTTGAAGCGCACCGGCGTAGATGGCCAGGACGTGCCGCGCATCGTCTTCACCAAAGGCGGTGGCATCTGGCTGCCCGACATGAAAGACCTGGACTGCGAAGTGCTAGGCCTGGACTGGACGGCTAACCTGGCCCAAGCCCGCGCCTTGGTCGGTGAGAGCAAAGCCCTGCAAGGCAATATCGACCCCAATGTGCTATTTGCCCCGCCCGAGGCCATCGCCACCCAGGCCCGCGCCGTGCTCGACAGCTTTGGCAAGCCCCACACCGACCGCAGCACCACCGGCCCCACGCATATCTTTAACCTGGGCCACGGCATCAGCCAGTTCACCCCGCCTGAGCATGTATCCGCCTTGGTAGAGACGGTGCATAGCTACTCGCGCCAAATGCGCCAGACGGCTTAACCTGATTGGCCCTGCAGCCCCCTGCGCCATCCTTGGCCGGGGGGCTGTTTATATCTAGTTATACACATTTACAGGGACTGGCCTACCGCCTTGTCAAGCCCCTGAATTGATAGCAAAAAATCCTCAAAATTAAAAATAAGCTGTTGATTTATTTAAATATTTATTCTTTTTAAAAACTTTTCAGGTAAGTAGGCACTTTCTGCCTTCAGTTTGGTGTATATGGGCTTAGACAAAAATTCCCACAAAGTTATCCACAAGTCTGAGCTAGCGCTATCCCCAGCACCTGAGGCCCACCTGCATGTGGCTGTGGATACCCCCTTGCACAGCGCTTTGCATGGCCGCGCAGGCATGTTGCTGAGCTATCTGCACAGCCAGCCCCTGCCAGCGGGCAGCCTGGTGCGCGTACCCTTGGGCCAGCGCGAGTTGCTAGGCGTGGTCTGGGATGCACCAGCACCAACACCTGTTACTACCGCAACACCAAAGGCCACCCCCACCCTACGCCCCATTGCCGATGTACTAGCGCCTGCCGATACGCTCCCCCCCCTAAGCGCCGCTTGGCGGCAGCTGGTGGCCTTTACCGCCCGCTACTACCAGCGCAGCCTGGGGGAGATTGCCAGCCTGGCCCTGCCCCCGCTGCTGCGCAAAACCACCACTGAGCAACTGCAACGCCGCTTGCAAAAAACCCACAAAACCCAGCCAGCCAGCCCCAAAAAAACCAGCACTG